>JAABTB010000384.1 GCA_011390085.1 Desulfobacula sp. | reverse complement strand
TCTGATTGAAAATTAATGTTGCAGGTATTTTTTCAAATCTCTGTAAAAATTTTCATGAGACCCAAATGTATATAAAAACAGAGTTGATTCAACTATCTCATAAGCTAATAGCATTTGTTGTTTGTTTGACTTGTATTTATAGACTCGGATACCCTGTAAATCGCCAACTTTCATATCCCCAATTGTCGGGATGCTAAAAATGTGTTTAACCGCCTTGTCGAGATCTTTGATTTGTTGTTTGGGTAATTTCTTTTTTTGTTTAGCAAAAACAGGAGATTGTATAATTTCCTTAATATCGGTCATTCACCCTCTCCAAAAATATATGGCGTGCCCTGACCAGCTTTTATTTGTTCTCTTCCGATCAAGATGTCTTGTATGAAAGGCAGCGGAAGATCTGGATTTTCTTCAACCATTTGTCCTATTTTTGCCCAGTATTCAATTTGCCCGGCAATTGATCTTTTAAATATTTTTGATTTAATCTGAGCCTTTTTAAAAAGATCATCAGAGACTTTCACTGCTGTCGCCATAATTCCTCCGTAACTGAGATTATGGTTTCAATTTAACACCATGAGTTTCTTAATGCAACCAAAATTATCCAACAAAAAAATACCGGCGGACAAGCCGCAGATTTTTGTTCCTCGTCGCTCTGCTTTTTGCTTCCGGTGATTTGCGGCGACAGCGGCTTACGAGAACCAACACTGCGTAGGTTTTTCAGTAATTTCGAAGTACACCTTGACAGTATATTGCCAAGCCGCAATTTTGCCTTAAGGGTTAATTTGAAATAAAAAAAATGTTAATTCAAAAATTGAAATAACAACATGAACAGAGACTTACAAGGCCGCTGCGCATTAACGGGCTTAAACGCATATCCGGTTCGGCCCATCTCATTCATAAGGTAATGCTGGAGCGCCCAATAGGTTCACCGAACTCGATCCAGGAAAAAACGCAACTTTCACCAGCCACAGTCAATGCATGCCTGCGCGAACTTGAAAAGCTTGGTATCGTAAAAGAGATTACCGGACCGAAAAAAAAGACTATTTAAATCCGTTTGAAGCGGTTGAAAGTTATGTTAAAGGGAAAACACCTTGGTTATAGTAGATTTATCATTGAAAATTCGGATTGACACTCCGAATTTTCAATGATAAATCACCGATATGATTCAAAGACCAACACATATAAATGCACTGGAAAAAGCACTAAACAGAACTCCTGTTGCGTCCCTTCTGGGACCGAGGCAATGTGGAAAAACAACATTAGCCAGAATATTTGAAAAGAAATTTAATGCCACATTCTTTGATTTGGAATCGTCCCAGGATCTGCAGCGTCTTCAAAACCCGGAATTAATCCTTGGGGCTCTTGAAGGTCTTGTGATTATAGATGAAATCCAGGAAAAACCAGAACTTTTCAAAACTTTACGTGTGTTGGTAGACAAGCCGGACAGACGAACCAAATTCCTTATACTGGGTAGTGCTTCGCCTCACATTATAAAAAATGCATCAGAAACTTTAGCCGGACGAACTGAATTTATCGAGTTGTCGGGTTTCAATTTCGTCGAAACTGATAAAAGCAATATTCAAGATCTCTGGTTACGCGGAGGATATCCCCTTTCATATCTTGCCGGTTCAATAGAAGAGAGTATCAGTTGGAGAGAGGCGTTCATTCGAACTTTCCTGGAAAGGGATATCCCGCAACTGGGATTCAAAATACCAGCTACAGCAATGAGAAGATTCTGGACCATGCTTGCCCATTATCACGGCCAGACGCTGAACGCTTCGGAAATCGGCCGATCCCTGGGAGTTACGGATAAAACAATCAGGACCTATCTTGATATCCTGACAGGTACTTTTATGATGAGACAGTTGCAGCCATGGTATGAAAACTTAAGTAAAAGGCAGGTAAAAGCACCCAAGATCTATCTCAGAGATTCAGGCCTTTTGCATCATCTGTTTACTGTTACCGATATGCACAATCTCCTGGGACACCCCAAATTGGGAGCTTCCTGGGAAGGTTTTGCTATGGAACAGACGATACAAATACTCAAACCGGGCGAGGTATATTACTGGGCTACCTATAGCGGGGCAGAACTGGATCTGTTATTCCTTAAAGAGGGTAAAAAATATGGCATAGAATTTAAGTTCAATGAGGCCCCCAGACTTACAAAGTCTATGGGCATTGCCTGTGAAGATCTTAAATTAAAACATCTTTGGATCGTATATCCAGGAGAACATAGTTACCCTGTAGAAAAAAATATTTCTGTTTTACCTTTAAGTCACATCACTGATATTGCATAAAAAATATTCAACAATCAAAATGCACCGGATTTTACCGTTATAATACGCTTTAAAAAGTATTCATGAATGATCGTATTTTTCTCATATAAGGTATTCAAAAGATGAACCCATTATGGATTTTGGCGGCCTTTCTATTTGGTACTGTTATCAGCAGAATCGGTCTGCCTCCCCTTGTGGGATATCTGCTGGCCGGATTTGCACTGAACAGTTTCGGTGTTACAGGCGGAGAACTATTGGAATCCATAGCCGATGCCGGTGTTACACTGCTTCTGTTCACCATCGGACTGAAGCTGAAAATCAAAAGCCTTGCAAAACCCGAGGTCTGGTCAGGTACATCCATTCACATGATTGTAACTGTTATTATTCTCGCCTTTGTGATCCGGATGACCGGCTTTTCAGGGATACCCCTTTTTGACCAATTGACTTGGCAG
>JAABTB010000383.1 GCA_011390085.1 Desulfobacula sp. | reverse complement strand
AGGGTTTTCGCCTCTTCAAAGGATTGGGTCACAACAGGGGTTTCACTTTTCCAGGGCCTTAGCACCGAGAATTCTTTTTTCAGGGAATTGTATTTGATGGTGGATTTGATTTTAATATCGGCTATGTTTTTATCCAGCCATGAGCCGTCGTTTTTATAAAGGGCGATATAAAAGGAAAAGGTGGTGGGCACTCCGTTCATTATGGCCTGGTTGATTTTGTCGGAAAAAGCCCGGGTGATTTCAAAATAGGTCAACAGGTCATCCCGGGTATTCACGAGGCGGATATCCTGGATTTCAGCCGTAACCTTGGCAAGGACAAAAGAGGGAAAAAAGCATCCCAGGGCCATCATCAGCATAAAAAAGATCATCAGGCTTTTTCTGGGAAATGATATCTTTTTTTTATGGGGTATCATCTTAGGTTGCAGGCCCGGTTTCCCAGGCATCCTTGTTTTTTAAAAAGGTTTCAATAAATGAATGATTCAGTGCGTGTCCGGATTTGTGGGTGATGATATGTCCTTTTATGGGCATGCCGAGAAGGGAGAAATCTCCAAGACTGTCCAGAAGTTTATGCCGGACAAATTCATCAGGGTATCTTAACCCTTCTTCATTTAAGATTTTATCTTTATCGATTACGATGGCATTGTCAAGACTTCCGCCCTTGCCCAGACTGAATCTTTTAAGCAGTTCCAGATCTTTGATGAATCCAAAGGTCCGGGCCCGGCTGATGTCCCTTTCAAAATTGTCTTTTTCCATGTCAAAGGTGATTTCCTGTTTTCCGATCAAAGGATGGGGAAAATCAATCCTGCAGGTTATTTTAAAACAGGAGCAAGGATATACGCATACGGATTTATCATCCTCAACCAGTTCAATGGGTTTTTTGACAATAAAATATTGCTTTGGGGCATCCAGAAGGACAATCCCCGCGGCTTCCATCATCTGGGTATAGATCTTGGCGCTTCCATCCATGATGGGGATTTCATAATCATCTATTTCCACAAGGGCATTGTCGATTCCCAGGCCTGAAAAGCCGGCCATGAGATGCTCGATGGTGGAGACGATGGCCCCGTTGGTTCCGAGCACGGTGGCCAGGCTGGTATCCACCACCAGTTTGAACAAAGCCTGGATGTCCTGGGTGCCGGGAAGGTCCACCCGCCTGAATTTAATGCCATGGTTTTTGGGTGCGGGCTTAAGGGTCAGGTGGGTCATCTTCCCTGAATGGACGCCTACTCCTGAAAGAGAGATGCTTTTTGCAAGCGTGGTCTGTGCTGTATAACCGGTCATATGGGGTATATTCTGTATTATTTGCCACTATTTATTTTAGATTGCTATATATCTGATTTTAATATGTAAAGCAAAGTAAATGAGAAATATCTTTGGTTCATCCGGTTTTTTTGGTAAAGAATAGAGACCGAACCGGTAAAAAAAGCGTTTTAATGATGGCCGGTCGGATTCGGTAAGGGAGCCAGGGTGATTGCAAAGGTCAGCTCATGTTCGGTAACGGGGATAGAGGGATTTGTCGTTGAGGTTGAAGTCGATATTTCCGGCGGCCTTCCCCTGTTTAACATGGTGGGCCTGCCTGAGATTTCGGTCCGGGAAAGCAAGGACAGGGTCCGAACCGCCATTAAAAATTCCGGGTATGCCTTTCCCATGGACCGGGTTGTGGTGAACCTGGCCCCGGCGGATGTGAAAAAGGAAGGCACCGGTCTTGACCTGCCCGTTGCCCTTGCTATCCTGGCTGCCTCCGGCACGGTGCCGCCGGACCATCTCAAATCCTATCTCTTTTCAGGAGAGCTGTCCCTTGACGGGGAGATCAAACCCATCAAAGGGGTCTTGCCCTATACTCTGACGGCAAAAGAAAAGGGGTTTAAAGGGATTTTCATCCCGGTTGAAAATGCAGACGAGGCGGCCTTGGTGGATGGGATTGAGGTTATGCCGGTCCGGCACCTGTCGCAGATAGTGGATTATTTTTCAGGGTTTTCGGATCTAAAGCCCCATCACAGGGAATTAATATCCGATCCGGGTATGGGGCTTCCAGACTATGGAATCGATTTTTCCGAGGTCAAGGGTCAGCTTCATGTTAAAAGGGCCCTTGAGATTTCAGCAGCAGGGTTTCACAATATTTTGATGACCGGCCCGCCCGGATCGGGAAAAAGCATGTTGGCCAAACGTCTGCCCACCATCCTGCCGGATCTGAGCTTTCCCGAAGCCATTGAGGTGGCAAGAATTTACAGCGTCCTGGGCCTGATGGATGGAAAAAAGCCCTTTTCCCTGGCACGACCGTTTCGATCCCCCCATCACACCATATCCGATGCAGGCCTTGTGGGCGGCGGGTCAAAGCCGGCTCCCGGGGAAATCAGCCTGGCCCATAACGGGGTTCTTTTTCTGGACGAACTGCCGGAGTTTAAAAAAAATGTCCTGGAAGTCCTGCGCCAGCCCCTGGAAGACGGGAAGGTCTCCATTGCACGGGCCGGCATGAAGGCTGTCTATCCGTCCAAATTTATGCTGGTGGCGGCCATGAACCCTTGCCCGTGCGGGTATTTGTCCGATCCCCAGGGGAAATGCACCTGTACCCAGCCCCAGATCCAGAAATATCGGTCCAAGATTTCAGGGCCTCTGCTGGACCGGATCGACATCCGGATTGAGGTGCCGAAAATCCCCTATAAGGATCTGGGTTCCGGGTCAAGGGGGGAGGCGTCTGCCGTTATCCGCAAACGGGTGGTCCGGGCCCGGCGCATGCA
>JAABTB010000382.1 GCA_011390085.1 Desulfobacula sp. | reverse complement strand
GCTCGCACCCTACCGGATTGAACCCGGTCATAAATTCAAGGGTGTTGGACGGGCCGACGACGACGGCATCAAGATGGTGATGGCTCATCAGCCCAAACAGTTTATCCATTTTTGAAAGGTCAAACATAAATACCCCCTTGATTATAATGTGCCCATTTTACTTAAGGGTTTGCCCGATAACCGGTATCGAATCCAGTCTGCCAGGGGTTCTGCACCCAGGGCGTTATAAAACCCAATGGCCGGGGTATTCCAGTTCAATACAGACCATTCCACCCTGCCGCAGTCTTTTGTCAGGGCGAGGTTGCAGAGATATTTCAGGATTTTTTTACCTGCCCCATAATTTCTGAATTCCGGTAGGATATAAAGGTCTTCGATATAAAGTCCGTTTTTCCCCTGCCAAGTGGAATAATTAAAAAAATAAACGGCAAAGCCGATGGGGCGTTCACTTTCCGCACAGATGACGGCATGGCAGGTGGAATCCTCGGAAAACATGGTTTCCACAATCTGTGTGGGGTCGGCCTCAACCTCGTGGCCGGCCTTTTCTTCCGTTGCAAGCTTCCGGACAAAGGAAAGGATGGTTTCGGCATCACAGGCCTCGGCCCTTCGGATGCTGAAATGGGTCACAGGGCCATCCTTGACGGCATGATTTCTTCTTTCAGCATGCAGCAGGCAATCCTGTGTTCAGGTCTTCCGCCTGTATCATAGACCAGATTTTGGGATTGGAGGAGTTTGTTCATGACGCAGCCTTCGGGGATGTTAAGGGCAAACAGGTCTTTTTCATTGAGTCTTGGCATGGGAACCAGCCTGTTCTGCCGGATTTCATAGGAATGAAGGGGGAAATCTTCGCAGATGGGGCATTGGTAGACCCGGCCGTTGGGGAAAACAAAAAAATTTTCAGCCACATTGCCGGCACATTCAAAAATTTCATCCGGGTCGAGAAACACCTTGGGATAGGTGACGATAATGCCCTGGCCGGCAATTTTTTCGGCCGTTTCCGGAATGGTGCCGAGCCAGGCCTTCCTGGATACCTGGAGGGGATGTTCCGCCTTTGATGAGGCCCCCCGGATACCGATGACCTGGATGAAAAACCGTTTGATGCCGAGATTCCGGACAAGCTCGGGCATCCGTTTAAGCTCATGGAGGTTCTGCTCCGACACCGTATAGATCATGGAGCAGGAAAAGCCCTTGCTCACGGCCTTTTCTATCCCTTCCAGGACCTTGTCATAGCTTCCTTTTCCCCTGACGGCATCATTGATTCCGGGGGTGGCCCCGTCCAGGGAAAAGGACAGATAATCAATGTCGTCGTTGGAAATCCGATCCAGGATATCATGGAAGAGATAGCCGTTGGTATCAATGGTAATGGATTTAAAACCAAGTTTCTTGGACACTTTAACGGCCAATGCAAGGTCCGGATGAAGGGTGGGTTCCCCGCCCAGGTAAATGAGATTGGTGGAGGATGCTTTTTCTGAAAAAAGGCTGAGCCAGGATTCTATTGTCCTGATATCAAGTGTCCGGGTCCCGTGCTGATCCTTATTGATATAACAATGAGTACAGGAAAGATTGCATCGGGTCAGGATATGGAAAAAGAGATTGGATGAATCCCTGGAAAATGCAACGGTTTGCTTTTGCATACTATCCCATGCATTGCTTGGTGAATTTCGGATCAAAGGGAACCGGGTAGTTTCCGTCAAAACAGGCTTTGCAGAAATTTTGGTCCGGATTTTCCACTCCCGTGGCCTCCAGCATGCCTTCGATGGATAGATAGCTCAGGGAATCCAGCCCCAGATAATCCCGGAGTTCTTCGACGGTTTTCTGGGCCGCAATGAGTTCTCCCTTGCTGGAGAAATCGATACCATAATAGCAGGGGAATCTATGGGGCGGGCAGGAAACCCTCATGTGCACTTTTTTAACGCCGAGTTCCCGCAGAGCCTTGACCCTTGTCTTGGCTGTGGTGCCGCGAATAATGGAATCTTCAACAATGATAATGTCTTTGCCCTTAATGAGTTCTCTTACCGGGTTGAGTTTCACCCGCACGGTAAAATCCCGCATGGACTGGGTGGGCTGGATAAAGCTTCTGCCCACATAATGGTTCCGGATCATCCCCATTTCAAAGGGGATGCCGGATTCCCGGGCATAGCCGATAGCGGCATAATTACCGGAATCCGGAAAGGGCATGACAAGATCTGCTTCCACATGGGATTCCTGGGCCAGCCGTTTGCCGTGGGCCTTTCTCATTTGATAGACATTGAGGCCGTCAATGGTGGAGTCGGGCCTGGCAAAATAAATATACTCGAATATGCACAGGGTCTTGTGTTCGGCCGCCTTGGGGTGCCAGATGCTTTTGATGCCGTCCTCATTGATGATGACGATCTCCCCGGGCTCAAGCTCACGGATATATTCAGCCTGGATGAGATCAAAGGCGCAGGTTTCCGAGGCCAGCACATAATGGCCGTTGAGTTTGCCCAAGGCCAGGGGTCTGAACCCATTGGGGTCCTTCATGCCGATGATTTCACCCTTGCAGGTCAGAAGGATGATGGAATAGGCGCCTTCAATTTTTGAGACCGCCTTTAAAACCGCATTCTCAATATCTCCCTTAATCAGGTTCTTGATAAACAGATGAAGAAAGACCTCTGAATCCATGGTGGTCTGGAAGATGGACCCCTGCTCTTCCAGTTCTGCTTTAATCGTATGGGCATTGACCAGATTTCCATTGTGGGCCACGGCATAGGAGCGGTGCCGGTGA
>JAABTB010000040.1 GCA_011390085.1 Desulfobacula sp. | reverse complement strand
ACCGGCCCGGATTATATTGGACCGATCAAGAGATGGCCTGTTACCATGCCGAACTGGAAGCTATCGCCAAGGACTGTTTCAGGCAGGTTCCCCAATATCAATGTCTTTCCGGGACCAGGAAGAACTGGAGAGAAACGTCATCACCCTGACCAGAGATCACAAGGGCCTGCCCATAGGCTTTTGCTCTGCGGTTATTCTGGATGTTGACGGATATAAGAATGTACTGCATCTGGGATTGACCTGTGTTAAAAAAGAGTCCAGAAGCCTCGGCCTTACCCATCTTCTGACGTCAAAACTGCTGTTCAATTATCTGATACGAACCTCCCCTTTCAAATCCATTTGGGTCACCAATGTGGCCTGTGTTATCTCAAGCCTGGGAAATGTGGCCCTGTATTTTGAAAAAGTGCATCCTTCTCCCTTCGCTCAATCAGGGCCCAGCCTGGACCATATCCGTATAGCTCAGGCGGTTGACCGGAAATTCCGGTCTCCCATTGCCATCAACAAGGATGCCCAACTGGATCTGGACACCTTTGTCTTCCCAGGGAGTGTCGGCAATACGGCATTTCAGAAATCCCGGAAGGACAAACAGTATTAATACCGGGATGCGGTTTTGACTGAGTTTTATCTGAACCGCCTGGATTTTGAAAAGGGAGATGAGGTCCTGCAAATTTCCAAAGCTGGCCTCATGTCCTACCCCAAATATCTTATCAGACTCGCCCTGCCGGCCCTTGTGAAATCCCTGCCGGTTTTCTCCCGCCGCAAGCAGCGCAGCCTTTACCTTAGAAAAATGTAACCGGTCCATGACATTAAAACCTTATATTAAGCTGTTCTACCTGGGCCTGTTGGTGATGGCTTATATTGTCTGTTGTCTTCCTTTTTTTCCGGTTTTTTATCTGAGCCCCCAGCGATACCGGAAAACAAACGCCCGCATGGTGTCTTGTGTTTCAAACACGCTGTTGCGGGTGCTGGGCGTCACCGTTCACCGGAACAGGACCCCCGTCCGGTTGAACGGAGAAGCCGCCGGTTTCTCGGGTGGGAAACCCGGGAAATCAGCTCGGCCCTGCAAAACGGTCTGAATGTCATCGTTTTCCCGGAAGGCACCAGTACCAACGGAGATACCGTGCTTCGATTCAAACAACCCCTTTGCCGGCCTTTCCCATATCCGTGATATACAGGTCCGGGTGACTATTAGCCAGGCCCTGCCGGTGTCACGCTGCAAAAGCCCTGCCGACTTATCGGCAGCCGCTCATCAAGCCGTCAAAAAGGCCTGTCTGGGACAATCACCCGGATGTTTTTCGGAAGGTGGAATCAAAAATGGTTGAGTTGAAGAATAAGAACTGGATTGCACGGCTTTCGAAAATTGATTATGCATTCCAGCCCATTGTGAATATCTATACGGGGAATACCTTTGGCTTTGAGGCCTTGCTGAGGTTCCACAAAGAAGCCGGATTCCTGTCCATTGATGATATTTTTAATCAGGCATATCAGGAGGGGCTCCTTCACCAGGTTGATCTTTATCTGCGCCGGAAGGCATTGGTTAAGTTTGCAGAATTTAAAGGCAATAGCCAGATCAAGATGTTTTATAACATAGACAACCGGATCTTTGATTCCAAAGATTATACTTGAGGATCAGTGCCGGGTTCGAAAAGATCACTCTCCTGAAAATTTGGCCTGAAGCACCAGCAGAGACAATCGCATATAAGTTTTACAAGAAAAGGTCCGGGTCGGGCAGATGTTTGGAATCTTCTTGACAAAAGGAAAGGTCTTGTCCTACAGGAACTCATTTGATACGCTCAAGAGTCCGGTATTTGAGTATCATTAAATATTGGATGGTCTTTTGAAGGAAAACGGCACGGGATCATATGGATTTTGACTATTCCGCATTAAAGGCATTGAGGAAAACCCATCCGGCGTGGAAACTGCTGGTGGCGGATCATAGCCCGCTCATCGCAGCCTTTATCCATAAGGTCTTTATTGTTCCCAACCAGAGGCGCATGAGCCGGTCGGATCTTGCATCGGCCTTGGAAGACTATCTCTTTGCGCTGCGGGAAACAGAAGGGGAAGCCGCCTTTCCCCGGCAGGCGGAATCCTATCTGGATGACTGGGCCGGGGAGGATAAGGGCTGGCTTCGGAAATTTTATCCCCAGGGGTCCGATGAAGTGCATTATGATCTCATGCCTTCGGTGGAAAAAGCCCTGAGCTGGCTGGAGAATCTTGTCCGGCGGCCTTTTATCGGGACAGAGTCCAGGCTGATGACGATTTTTGAACTGCTGCGCCAGATGGTGGAAGGAACCGAGGCTGATGCAGAAGTGAGAATACAGGAACTTGAAAAACGAAAAACCGATATTGAAAAGGAACTGGCCCGAGTCCGGGAAGGCCGCATGGATGTGCTGGATGACACGGCCCTCAAAGACCGGTTTCTGCTGGTCAATAAAACCGCTCGGGAACTGTTAAGCGATTTCCGTGAGGTGGAGTACAATTTCAGACACCTGGACCAGAAGATCCGGGAACAGATCGCCCTTTGGGAAGGCAGCAAAGGCAATCTGCTTGAAGACTTTTTCGGCGAGCGGGACGTGATAGCGGAATCCGACCAGGGGAAAAGTTTCAATGCTTTCTGGGATCTTCTGATGTCACCGGCCCGGCAGGAAGAACTGTCCGGTCTGCTGCATCGGGTGTTTGATCTTGAAGCCGTCAAGGCCCTGTCTCCGGATATGCGCCTTAAAAGGGTGCATTACGACTGGCTGGAGGCAGGTGAGCATACCCAGCGCACCGTGGCCAAATTATCCGGACAGTTGCGCCGGTATCTGGATGATCAGGCATTTCTTGAAAATAAACGGATCATGCAGGTGCTCCAAAGCATTGAAAGCCTTGCCGTTCAAGTCAAAGAAAATATGCCGGAAAAGGATTTCATGACCATTGACGAGTCCGGCCCCCGTGTCTATCTCCCCATGGAACGACCCCTTTACACAATCCCGGTGAAAACCATGATTGAAGAAACCGTGTTTCTGGGAGATGGTTCGGATATTCCGTCGGATTTGCTTTATGCCACTGTATTTGTGGACAAGCTCAAACTGAAAGGGATTATCCGCAACGCCCTTCAGACAAGGGACCAGGTGACCCTTGTCCAGATTCTTGCCGAACACCCCCTGGAAAAAGGCCTGGCCGAACTGGTCACCTATCTGAGCCTGGCCGGGGACGATGACAAGGCCCAGTTTGATGATTCTCGTCAGCACCGGGTGTCCTGGACCGATGACCACGGGGTGACCCGTCAGGCGGAATTTTCCGCCGTAATTTTCAGCAGGTGAACCATGGATGTAACGGGTAGCCCTCCTCAGAATATCTCAAAGCCCCTCATCGAACTGATGAAAGGGGTGGTGTTCCGGGAAAATGATGAAAAACTCTGGCAGATTCTGGAAGACTGTCAGGTCGTGATCCAGGATTATGTGCGGGTCCTGGGTCTGGATCTGGTGCTGGATGCTTCCGAAGGATATGCCTGGCTGAAAACCCGGGAACCGGAGGAAGGCGAAGACCCTCTTCCCCGACTGGTGGGTCGCAGGCCATTGTCTTATCCCGTGAGCCTGATCATAGCGCTTCTAAGGAAAAAGCTGGCTGAAAGCGATGCATCAGGGGAGGATAACCGGCTCATTTTATCGGTGGAAGATATTGCCGATATGGTAAAGGTGTTCTTTCCATCCACTGGCAATGAAGCCCGTCTGCTGGACAAAATCCATATCTACCTGAACAAAATTGTCGATCTGGGGTTTATCCGGCATCTGAAAGGCCAGAAGGACAAGATTGAAGTCATCCGTATTTTAAAAGCCTTTGTGGACGCTCAATGGCTTCATGAATTGGATGACCGGCTCAGGGAATATCAGGAAAAGCGTATGGCGGACTCGGACAGTCTGAAGGAGACGGACTGATGGAGCAGGAATTTCTTGATTTTTCATCAGACGACAGCCTGGCCGGGTTCCGTTTGCAGACCCTGGAGGTTTTTAACTGGGGTACCTTTCATAAAAAGGTCTGGCGCCTGGATCTTCAAAGCCGGAACGGACTTTTAACGGGGGATATCGGTTCAGGCAAATCCACCCTGGTGGATGCCGTGACCACCTTGCTGGTCCCGGCTAACCGGGTGGCCTATAACAAAGCGGCCGGGGCCGATGTCCGGGAGCGCAGCCTCCGCTCCTATGTGCTGGGCTATTACAAGTCTGAACGCAGTGATGCCGGCCATGCATCCAAATCCGTTGCCCTACGGGATCACAACAGTTTTTCCGTGATCCTGGGTGTGTTTAAGAACCAAGGCTATGTCCAGGAAGTGACCCTGGCCCAGGTGTTCTGGCTCAGGGAAAGTCATGGCCAGCCCGACCGGTTTTACCTGGTCGCGGACAGGGCCTTATCCATTGCCGAACATTTCAGCGATTTCGGCCCGGAGATCAGCCGGCTTAAAAAACGCCTGAAAAAACTCTCCAAAACCGAGGTCTTCGATAGCTTCCCCAAATACGGGGCTGCCTTCAGGCGACGGTTCGGCATTGAAACCGAACAGGCCCTGGCCCTGTTTCACCAAACGGTTTCCATGAAATCCGTAGGCAATCTGACGGATTTTGTCCGGGAACACATGCTGGAACCCTTTGACGTTCTGCCCCGCATGGAGGCGTTGATCCATCATTTTGACGACCTGAGCCGGGCCCATGATGCCGTCATCCGGGCCAAGCATCAGATCGAACGCCTGACACCCCTGGTAGATGACTGCAAAAAGCAGACATTGTTGACCCATGAAAAAAATCAATTGCGGGAATTCCGGGAAGGCCTGACCCCATTTTTTGCCTTTCACAAAAGGGTGTTGTTCAAAAAACGGTTAAAACTATTGGGCGATGAACAGGGCCGCCTGGAGCGAAAAATCAACACCCTGGATTTCAAACGCCAGGAACAGATGGGCGGACGGGACGATCTGAAACAGGCCATTGCTGAAAACGGCGGTGACCGCCTGGAACGAATCAGATCGGAAATTTATCGCTTAAGCCGGGAAAAGGAAAAACGACAGGGCCAGGCGAACCGGTATGCGGACTTAGCCTTGAATTTGCCCCTGAAAGTGGTGAATACCCGCGATGATTTTGATGATAATGCCCAACAGATCCAGAACCGGCAACACATTCTAAAACAAAAAGACGCGGACCTGCAAAACCGGCGCACCGATGCCGAGGTTGAATTCAGGAACCTGAAAGCAGACCATGATGAACTGGCGCTAGAGCTGGAATCCCTGTCCCGGCGAAAAAGCAATATCCATGCCCAACAGATCCGTATCCGGAATGATCTGTGCACCCACCTTAAACTTCATGAAAATGCCTTGCCCTTTGCCGGGGAGCTGATCCAGGTCAGAGAAGAGGCGAAAGTCTGGGAAGGGTCGGCTGAACGCCTGCTTCACAATTTCGGTCTCTCTTTGCTGGTGTCTGAGACCTATTATAAGGATGTGGCGGCCTGGGTGGATACCACCCATCTGAAAGGGCGACTGGTATATTACCTGGTCCGTATGGAAGGCAAAGAAGCGGCCTATGACCTTCATCCCGAGTCCCTGGTCAAAAAACTGTCCATCAAACCGGATTCCCCTTTTTATGACTGGCTGGAAAGGGAACTGGCCGACCGGTTTGATTATGCCTGCTGCACCGATATCCGGCAGTTTCACCGGGAGCCCCAGGCCGTGACCGAGGCAGGCCAGATCAGATCCGGCGGCAAGCGCCATGAAAAAGACGATCGCAGGGATATCAAAGACCGGTCCCATTATATCCTGGGCTGGACCAATCAAGCCAAAATTAAAACCCTGAAACAGCATTGCCGGGAATTGGAAAAAAAGATGCAGGCTTTGGCTGACCTGATTTCAAATTTGGACCGGCAGAAAAAAGACCTTCAGGACAACCTTACAAACCTGGTCCGGCTTGGCGACTTCCTGGATTTCAGCGATCTGGACTGGAAATCGGTCACCTTGGATATGTCACGGCTGGAAGAGGAGAAAAAACAACTGGAGGCGGCTTCGGATATTCTCAAAACACTTGAGCACCAGCTTGAAACCCTTGAAACAGAGATCAATGAAACAGAGCAGGATTTAAAACAGGCCAGGGACACCCTGTCCAAAAACGAGGAAAAACAGGAGCAGGCCCGACTGGGTATTCAAGCCTGCGATCAGGATCTGTCGGTCTGGAAAACCATGGAATCCGGCCGGGTCCATCCTTTGATCAAACAGTTGGAGGCCATGCGGGTCAAAGAACTCGAAAAACACACATTAACTATTGAATCCTGTGACGGACGTGAAAAAGAGCTGCGTAAAATTATTCAGGACCGCATCGACAGCCTGGACAAACGGATCCGCACCCTTGAAGACCGGATCATTAAAGCCATGCACGGCTATCGCCGGGATTTTCCTCTGGAGACCCGTGAAGTCGATGATTCCGTGGCCTCGGGCCCGGAATACGAAGCCATGCTGGAAAAACTTCAGACCGACAACCTGCCGAGATTTGAGCAGCGGTTCAAGGAACTGCTCAATGAAAATACCATCCGTGAAGTCGCAAATTTCCAGTCCCAGCTCCTGCGCGAACGGGAGACCATCCGGGAACGCATCGACCGGATCAACCAGTCTTTATCGGATATTGAATACAATCCTGGCCGGTATATCATTCTTGAGGCCCAGCTCAACCCGGATGTGGAGATCCGTGATTTTCAGCACCAACTCCGGGCCTGCACCGAAGGCGCCCTGACCGGGTCGGACGAGGATCATTATTCTGAAAGCAAATTCATGCAGGTTCGGTCGGTGATCGAACGGTTCCGGGGACGGGAGGGCATCAGCGATATCGACCGGCGATGGAGCCGGAAAGTCACGGATGTCCGCAACTGGTTTGTATTTGCCGCATCCGAACGCTGGCGGGAAGATCAGAGTGAATATGAGCATTATACGGATTCGGGCGGAAAGTCCGGCGGGCAGAAGGAAAAACTGGCCTATACGATTCTGGCCGCAAGCCTTGCCTACCAATTCGGTTTGGAGTGGGGCGCTGTCCGCTCCCGGACCTTCCGGTTTGTGGCCATTGACGAAGCCTTTGGCCGGGGGTCCGACGAATCCACCCGGTACAGCCTGGAATTATTTAAAAAGCTGAATCTCCAGCTTCTCATCATTACGCCCCTGCAGAAAATCCATATCATCGAGCCCTATGTGTCTGCCGTGGGCCTGGTCTACAGCCAGGATGGTCGGGAGTCCCAGCTCCGGAACATGACCGTCCGGGAATACCGCAAAGAGCGAAAAGAAAAAGAATGACGCCCTGGACTCACGACAAGGATATCAGAATCCGGCTTGTAAAAAAGTGGAATAAAGGTGAGATCCTTGCCCAATGCGCCGGCCATTGCCCCTTCGAGCCGCTGCTCATCCTCTTGAAATACCCGACCGCCGACGAACTCATCCACCAGTTTGATGCGGCCCGCACCTGGATCGAGCATATGGCCGGCCATGCCGCAAAACCGGATAAGAAAGGCTTTGACATTGAATGGTACGAATTCAACCACCGGACTCTGGGAAGAAACAGAATCCCCAAGGCCGTCATTTTCAGGACCCTGGACGATATCCTGTCCTATCTTGGAAAAACCAGGGAGGCCCATCAATATCAGATGCTTTTTAAAAAAATAACTGCCTGCTGCCCTGAACTTGAAGCTCTTTTAATTGAAAAACCGCTGGCTGTGCTACATCATGCCGCAGTCTGGGACGAACTATTGGCCATTGTCTCCTATCTGAAAAACAATCCCTGTCCCAACATTTATCTTCGGCAACTGGAAATTCCGGGTGTTGATACCAAATTCATTGAAAACCATAAAGCCTGGCTTGTAAAGCTTCTCGCCCGCGTTCTGCCGGGCGATGCCGTAAACCAACAGGCTCAGGGACCTGCGGCCTTTGAAACCCGTTTCGGATTTGTCTCCAAACCCGCCCGTATCCGGTTCCGGTTTCTTGATCCGGGGTTCACCCTCATGGGTTTGTCCGATCTGGAAATACCGGCAAATGAGTTTAATAACCTGCCCATAAAGCCTGACACCATTTTTATCGTGGAAAACGAAATCAACGGCCTGGCCTTTCCGCCTTTTCCCAGAGCCCTGGTCATCTTCGGATTGGGGTACAGCCTGGCTGTACTTTCTAATGCCCGCTGGATGAAGGATAAACCGATCTGGTACTGGGGCGACATCGACACCCACGGTTTTGCAATGATTAACCAGATTCGGCATTATTTCCCCCAGACCCGCTCCTTCCTTATGGATGAAGCCACCCTGTTTTCCCATAAAGCCCTCTGGGGCCGTGAACCTTCTCCTGTCGGCCGGGACCTTTCCCTTCTGACGGCAGAAGAGGCCTTTGTCTATGATGCCCTGCGAAAGAATTTTCATGCCCCGTCCTTGCGGCTGGAGCAGGAACGTATCTCTTTTACACAGGTCCGCAGGGTGCTGGAAAATATTCAAAAAATCCAGGATGTCACATACCAACAATTCTCCGGAGCATTTTTCCTATAAATGCTCCGGCGTTTTTTATTACTTCACTTCATAAGTGATCTCGTCATCAATGGTTTTGCCGGCAATGACGGCTTTCATCCGAATTTTATAAATGCCTTTGGCCTTGAACATGACATCGGCGCCGTAGCCGCCCTGCATGCCCATGGTCAGGGTCTTAAAGGGCGTCCCGTCGGGATTTGTGATATTAAAGCCGATTTTCCCGGTGACGGGTTTGCCGTCCGCCCCTCTGACATAAACCACAAGATGATGGGTCACGTCGGGGCTGTCGCTCATGCCGTGCATTTTCATACCTTCCATGCCCTTCATCAGCTCTTTTCTCTCTTCCAGGTTCAGAAGGCTGTATTTGAGGGTGTATCCTTCCAGGGTTTTTTCAGCAATCAAGAGTCCTTTTTCCGGCTGATCCTGGGCAAAGGCCGGATGGATCAGCGCCGTTAAAAGGATAAGGGCCGTCATTGCGGTTATTTTTGTCAGATTTGTGTTCATGTTTCCTCCTTAAGGTTTTTGGTTTTATAATTGATTCGTTCTTTTTTTCCACAGTTTATAAACAGCCGGGTATACCAGGAGTTCCAGAATAAATGAGGTTGCGAGCCCGCCGATCATGGGAGCGGCGATGCGCTTCATCACATCGGACCCGGCCGAGGTGGACCACATGATGGGCAAAAGCCCCATAAAGGCGGCGCACACCGTCATCATCTTGGGCCGAACCCGCTTTACGGCGCCGTGAACAATGGCCTCATCCAGTTCAAATACATTCCTGAGCCGGTTTTTCTTTTTGGCGTCATCATAGGACAAATCCAGGAAAAGAAGCATGAATACCCCGGTTTCCGCATCCAGCCCCAGGAGGGCGATCATGCCGACCCAGGCGGCGATGGAGACATTGTAGTCGAGAAAATAAAAGAGCCAGATGGCGCCGATGGCGGAAAAGGGCACTGCCAGCATGACCAGGCCGGATTTGAAAACCGACCGGGTGTTGGCGTACAAAAGAATGAAGATGAGAACCAGGGTAATGGGAATCAGGATTTTCATCCGCTCTTTCACCCGGATCATATTCTCGTACTGGCCGCTCCACTGGAGGGAATAGCCCGTGGGAAGAATGAGCTGTTCCCCTACCTTGTTCTTGGCCTCTTCCACATATCCGCCGATATCCCTTCCCGTCATATAGACAAAGACATAGCCGGACAGAAACCCGTTCTCGTCCCGGAGCATGGACGGCCCCTGGATCATATTGATATCGGCCAGTTGCTCCAGGGGAACCTGGGCCCCCGTGGCCGTGGGCACCAGAATCCGCCGGAGCTGTTCGATATTATCCCTCAGTTCCCTGGGATACCGGATATTGACCGGATACCGCTCCCGGCCTTCGACGGTGGTGGTGATGTTTTCGCCGCCCACAGCGGTTGAGATGACCCTTTGAAGTTGGCCGATGGTCAGGCCGTACCGGGCAAGCTGATCCCGGCGGGGTTCAAAATCCAGGAAATACCCGCCTGCGGTCCGCTCGGCAAAAACACTGCGGGTTCCGGGAATTCTATTGATGATGGTTTCAAGCTGTTTTCCGATGTCCTCGATCTCTTTTAAATCCGCTCCGAAAATCTTGATGCCCACGGGACTCCGGATGCCCGTGGACAGCATGTCAATCCTGGCCTTGATGGGCATGGTCATGGCCCCCCGGCTGGTGACCCCCGGTATCTCCAGCCTTGTATCCATTTCCGCCAGAAGTTCTTCATAGGAAATATGATCCGGCGCCACCGTGCGGAAAACCGCTTTCAGCCAGTCCGGCGCCCAGGCGGAATAAAACCGGTCCTTGGACCGCCACTCGGTTTCCGGTTTTAAGACAATGGTGGTTTCCATCATGGAAAATGGCGCCGGGTCCGTGGAGGTATCTGCCCGGCCGGATTTGCCGAAAACCCGTTCCACTTCGGGAAAGGATTTGAGTATCCGGTCCTGGATTTGAAGGATCCGTTGGGCTTCCGCCACGGACAGCCCCGGAAGGGTGGTGGGCATGAAGAGCAGGGTTCCCTCCCGCAGGGGCGGCATGAATTCCGAGCCCAGTTTCAGATAGACGGGAATGCTTAAGGCCACCAGGGCAAAGGAAGCCAGGATCACCTGTTTGGGATATTTCAGGACAAAGCGGCAGGCCGGTTCATAGACCTTGAAAATAGTCCGGCTGATGGGATGTTTTTCCTCGGCATAATAGGTCCCGACCAGGGTGGCGGAGGCCAGCCTGGACAGCCACAGGGGCCGGAAACGGAAGGGGTCCATGCGGGCGAACATCATCCTCAGGGCCGGGTCCAGGGAAATGGCCAGGAGGGCGGCAATGGCCATGGCCAGGTTCTTTGAAAAGGCCAGGGGCCGGAAAAGCCGTCCTTCCTGATCCACCAGGGCAAAGACCGGAACAAAGGCCACGGCAATGATCAGAAGTGAAAAAAAGACCGAGGGGCCGACTTCTTTCAAGGCTTCCAGGCGGACCCTGTGAAAATCCCCTTTCCTTCCCTCGGCCTGCCAGTGATAGAGCTTGTTGTAGGCGTTTTCCACCTCCACAATAGCCCCGTCCACCAGGACCCCGATGGAAATGGCAATGCCGGCCAGAGACATGATATTGACCGTCACTCCCATGAAATAGAGAGGAATAAAGGAAAACAGGACCGACACCGGGATGGTGATGATGGGAACGATGGCCGAGGGGATATGCCATAAAAAGATCAGGATCACCAGGGAGACAATGATCATTTCAAGGACCAGCTCATGGCGCAGAGTGCCTAGTGCCCGGAGAATAAGATCGGACCGGTCATAGG
>JAABTB010000381.1 GCA_011390085.1 Desulfobacula sp. | reverse complement strand
TGTTGACCTGCACCGGGGAGTTAAGCCGTAATTATACGGTCGGCAAACAGATCGGCCAGGGAAAGAAGCTGGAGGACATCATTTCTGAAATGAGAATGGTGGCCGAAGGGGTGAAAACAACCCGGTCCGTCTATAATCTGTCAAAAAAACTCGGCATTGATCTTCCCATCTGCAATGAGGTCTATGCTGTTCTTTTTGAAAATCTTTCCGTTGAGGAAACCATTGAACGCCTCATGAACCGGTCTTTGAAACATGAAATGGACGGGGTTCTCGATATCTGATCCGGGATTTCCAGCCGGCCCAGGGGATGGCGCCGGCTGGAAAGATGAGTCCGTGACTTTCAATAATCACAGATGGACTGGCCCACACTTTTGGGGACGCCTTCAAAGGGGGTCCATTTGTTTGAGGTATAAGAATCTTTTCCCCTCATGTTTTTCAAGATTTCAATACTGGTTTTATAGCCCTTGTGCATCCGGCACATCTCCATGGCCATGCCGCAGATCAATGCCACGGCCTGGGCCATGGAAATATCATTAAAGGAAAATTCCCATGGTTTTGACGTGTAGATGCGCAGGGCCCCGATGATTTTATCATGGCTGATAATGGGCACTCCCAACAGGGATGAAATTCCTTCCGTTTTGGCCGCTTTCGGGTATTCGATCCTGGGATCGTCCATGATATCATAGATGGCGATGGGAACAGCATCCTTTGCCTCCTGGATGGTCTGCATGAAATGGATGGGTCCTTTTTCAAGGTATTCCCGGCTCAGGCCTGAGGAGGCCACAAGGCCCAGTTCCCGGGTCTCCCGGTCCACCAGGAAGACGGAACAGCCCTTGGCCTGGAATGCCGTTTTCACGGCTTCAGCCGTGGTCAGGGCCACCTCCTCCGGGTCCTTACACTGGGAGATGGCCGTGGTCAACCGGGTGATCATGTCATAATACAGCGTATGACTTTCCATAATGCCTCCTTTTTTGGGGTGATAGAACAGCACCGGATAAAGATTCAGGTGCCGATATACACAAAATCAGGTCATGCAAAAAGAACATCAGGGATAAAACAGGCAAAACACGTACGAAGGGGGTCTGTCCAAATGGATGAGATTTATTATATACGAGTCAAGGCCATAGGTCAAAGGCTTTTAAAATTTCATCGCAGGCTTGGTGAGTGCCCCCTTTCCTGGATTGGATATGGCTTTTCACCAGGGCTTTTTGCACTTTTGGGTCCTGTGGGTGTTCAAGAGCTTTAACCATGCTCTTGGCAACGGCCTTCCAGGATAATTCCGGGAGGAGCAATCCTTTTTCAATCATCTCTTCTGCAGCCCAGGCAAAATCTTCGTAATAGGGCCCGATGACGGTAACGGCCCCGTGAATACCCGGTTCAATGACGTTCTGACCGCCCAGGGGTTTCAGGCTGCCGCCCACAAAGACCACCGAGGCAAAGGCATAGGCTGTCTTTAATTCGCCGAAGACATCCCACAGGATGATTCCCGGTGTTGTCAAAGGGGAAGACAGACCGGATCTTAAATAAAATTTCAGGTCAAGGCGGGAAAGCCTCTTTTCCCATGACTTGAGCCTGCCCAGGTGCCGGGGGAAAATCGCCACCACCTGATGGGGAAACAGTTCCAATATTTTTTTTAACATGAGAAAAATCTGTCTTTCTTCCTGCCTCCTGACAGAGGCCAGAATGGTCAGGGGCAGGGGGCAGGGAAGAATATCCGTCATATTATCCCGGCCGGATAAAGAGGATGGATCTGTTTCAATGGCTTCAAATTTCATGTTGGACATGGTGCTGATCTTTGACGGCTCAAAAATTTTTTGAAACCGGTCCCGGTCCTGATCTGAAATGGCCAGGATGAGATCCGGCGCCAGGTGTTTCCACAAGCATTTGGTTTTATCGTACCGGCCAAAGCTTTTTTTCGACATCCGGGCATTGACCATGATGATTTTTGTTCTTCTCCTTTTAAGGCAATACAGAAGTCCGGGCCAGAGTTCCGTTTCCAGCAGAACCAGGACTTTGGGAGCGATGACGGCCACGGCCTGCCGGATGATATCCGGCATGTCAAAGGGAAACCAGGCGATGTTAAGGTCTATATTTTGGGAAACCCGGTCCGGGGTCAGTTCGGATGCCAGAATATCCCTTCCCTGGGAGGTGGTGGTGGTCACCAGCACCGTAAGGGGGGCATTGGGCCTTAAATTCAACAGCAGGGTGACGGCAAGATAGGCCTCCCCGGCGGAGGCGGCCTGGATCCAGAGGTCTGCCGGAGATAAATGGGAAAAAGAGATTCTTTTTTCAAATCCCCGGCGAAGACGCGGGTTCCTTTTCAGAAAAGGGAGGGCAAGCTTCCAGATCAGGTTGTAAAGTTTGAAAAAATTGAGTATAAAGGCGTTCTTTGTCATGGGGGCTTATGCTCTCATGTTTTTTAAATATTGACAATCCCCCATGGTTTATTAAATAAGGTCTATGAACATAAAAAATCCGAAACTCTCTTCAGACAGGCAGAAGAAGATTATTTCCCTTGTTCTGGTATACTGGAAAAGGCTTGTCCTGGCTGCCCTCTGCATGATTGTGGTGGCCGTGGCCAACGGGGCCATGGCCTTTCTGGTCAAGCCGGTCATGGATGATATCTTCATCAGCAAGAACCGGGAGATGCTGCTCTTGATCCCGGGTGCGGCAGTCCTTGTTTTTTTTCTCAAGGGTATAGGTTCATACGGGTCTGAATACCTTATGAATCATATCGGGGAAACCATTATCCGGTTTT
>JAABTB010000380.1 GCA_011390085.1 Desulfobacula sp. | reverse complement strand
TCTTTATCTTCTTTTTCCTGTCCAGTATTGCCGGGGCCTATTGGATAAAAGAACGGCAGGAAAGAAAAAATTTCATTGTTGCGGGCTTCAAACTTGCTATATTTAACACGGCATTGGCTATTTCTCTCTCGTTTTATTCCCTTTCTCAGTCGCCGGATGTCATCGTTCTTTCCAAAGAAATGGCCTTTGCTTTCTGCGGCGGTCTTTTTTCAGCCACCTTTACCATTGGCTTCACCCCGCTGATCGAGATTATTTTTAATTATTCAACCGATTCCAAGCTCCTGGAATTTTCAAACCTGGATCAGCCCCTGATGAAACAGTTGATGATAGAAGCGCCCGGCACCTATAACCACAGCGTCATTGTGGCCACACTGGCTGAAGCAGCCGCATCCGCCATTGATGCCGGCACCCTGAAGGCAAAAGTCATGGGCTATTACCATGATATCGGAAAGCTGGATAAAACCTTGTATTTCATCGAAAACCAGACAGACGGCAAAAATAAACACGACAAGCTCTCTCCTTCCATGTCCGCCCTGATCCTCATCCAGCATGTGAAAAAAGGAATTGAATTTGCAAAACAGCACAAACTCCCGGAAGAGATCATTGAAGGCATTACCCAGCATCACGGCACCTCCCTCATTAAATTTTTCTATCAGAAAAGTCTGAACTCAGGGAATGACACCGTCAAAGAAGAGGATTTCAGGTATCCGGGGCCCAAACCCCAGACCCGGGAAGCTGCCATCGTCATGCTGGCGGATGTGGTGGAAGCTGCCATCCGGGCTCTTGACCGCCCAACACCAGCCAGAATTCAAGGGCGGGTAAAAGAGCTGATCAATGATATCTTTGCCGACGGCCAGCTTGAAGAATGTGAATTGACTTTAAAAGACCTTCATCAGATTGCCAAAAGCTTTAACAATATATTGACCAGCATTTACCACAGCCGCATAGAATATCCGGAAAAATCCCAGGAAAAGAAAAAAGAGAAAAATGGCATCGCTAAAGATACTGATCGACAATCAGCAAAAAAAGAAATTCCCAACGGACAAAATCCGCCAAAAGACAAAACAGATCTTAAACGCCTTGGGCTGTAAAGCCCATGAGATTTCCATCCTGATGACGGATGATGCGCAGATCCGGGATCTGAACCAGACCTACAGGGGAATTGATACCCCCACCAATGTTCTTTCCTTTCCCATGCAGGAAGGAGAATTTTCCGATCTTACACCGGGTCTTCTCGGGGATGTGGTCATTTCCTGCGAGACGGCTGAAAGAGAGGCGGACGAAGCCGGCATCGACCTTTCGGAAAGAATGTCCCAGCTTTTAATCCACGGCATTCTTCACCTGGTCGGATATGACCATGAACGGGGAGACGCTTATGAATCGTCCATGGAAGACAAAAGCCTGGAATTGATGCAGATACTGGAACCGGATAAGGATTTACCCATATTTTAAATTTCATATCATGGAGGAGCCATGGCCCAATTGGCTGTAAATGTAGATCATGTGGCAACCCTGCGGGAAGCGCGGGGGGTAAACTATCCCGACCCGGTCGGGGCTGCCGTTGCGGCTGAAACCGCAGGAGCGGACGGCATTGTCGTTCATCTGAGAGAAGACCGTCGCCATATCAAGGAAAGGGATGTCCGGCTGCTGAAACAAATCGTTCAGTCCAAACTCATTCTGGAAATGGCATCTACCAATGAAATGCTGGGGATCGCCCTGGATATCAAACCCGACACGGTCACCCTTGTGCCGGAAAAAAGAGAAGAACTGACCACCGAGGGAGGGCTGGATCTCATCACCCACCAGGATCATATCCGGCAAGCCGTCACAACTCTAAAGAACGCCGGAATCGCGGTCTGCATCTTTATTGATCCGGATCTGGACCAGATCAAAATCGCCCATAAGATCGATGCAGACATGATCGAAATTCACACCGGCGCCTTTTGTGACGCCGTCACCAAATTGCAGAAACAAAAAGAATTCTTAAGAATCGTGGATGCCGCCAAAATCGGCACCAAATTAAAGCTGGAAGTCAATGCCGGCCACGGCATTTCCTACAATACCATCAAAGCCTTTAAAGGCCTTACGGAAATCAGCGAATTCAGTATCGGTCACAGCATCGTCTCAAGGGCCGTTCTCACCGGAATGGAACAGGCGGTGAGGGATATGAAACAATTGATTTTAGCCCTTTAACAATGTAAAAAAGCATGGTATTGTAGCAATAATATCCATTCAACCGGAATTGTTTTCAACATCCGCCATGGCGCACAAAAAGACGGTCCTGATCATAGATGATGAGCTCCCCATACGGGAAAGCCTGAAAGCTTTTTTTGAAGACGAAGGCTATCGTGTCTTTACGGCTGAAGATGGCGATAAAGGACTTGATACCTATTTCAATAAAAAAATAGACCTGGTCCTGACGGATCTGCGAATGCCTAAAAAAGATGGTATTGAAGTCATGAAGCGCATCCATGAACAGGAACCCGAGGCCCCCATGATCGTGGTGTCCGGGGCCGGGCAAAGGGAAGACATTATCAATGCCCTGCGGATGGGAGCAAAGGACTATATCACCAAGCCCATTGGAGATCTGGATAAGATCGGACATACCGTCCGGCAGGTCCTTGAGAATAAACGGCTGAGCGATGAAAACAAGAGATACCGGATACGGCTTGAAAAAAGTGAGGCTAAATACAGGGCCATTGCCGTAAATATCGCCGAAGGCGTATTTACGGTGGATGAGCAGGAGAATTTCAAATATACAA
>JAABTB010000379.1 GCA_011390085.1 Desulfobacula sp. | reverse complement strand
CGAGAAGGGTCGGGGGAAACATGGATACCCGGAGTCTTTGTGAGGGCAGTGTCTTATACCTTCCCGTGGAGGTGGCCGGCGGTCTTCTGTCCGTCGGTGATACCCATGCGGCTCAGGGAGACGGTGAAATATGCGGGACTGCCATTGAAAGCCCCATGAAGGTGTCCCTGAAAATAGAAGTGGAAAAAGACATGAACCTTAAATTCCCCAGGTTTACCACCAAAGGGTCGGTATGCGGTCATATTGACGCCAAAGGATACGAGGTCACCACCGGAATCGGCCCGGATCTGATGCAGTGCGCCAGGGATGCGGTATCCGGAATGGTGGAGCTTATTGCCGGGAAATACGGCATGAGCACGGAGAATGCCTATATGCTCTGCAGTGTGTGTGCGGATCTGAGGATACCGGAAATCGTGGACATGCCGGACTGGATTGTATCTTTTAATTTTCCCAGATCTGTTTTTGAATGATGAAGTCTTCCAGTATCCTTCCCTATTCTCAGGGTGGAAAACCTGAGCCTGGGGTTTTATACGGAAAACGGGGCCATAACCGTTGCCGAAGCGGTATCATTTGAGATTCGCAAAGGAAGGGTATTGGGTCTTGTAGGGGAATCCGGCTGCGGCAAAAGCGTTACCGCCATGTCCATCATGCGGCTTCTGCCGTCCCCGCCGTCTTTTGTGAAAGAGGGCCGGATTTTTTTTGAAGGCAAGGACCTTCTTGAATTCACTCCCTCGGTCATGAGAAAGATTCGGGGCAACAGCATCGGCATGATTTTTCAGGAGCCCATGACCAGCCTGAACCCCTGTTTTTCCATCGGGTATCAGATCGGGGAAGTCCTGTCCCTTCACCAGGGGCTTTACGGGAAAGCGGCCCAGAAAAGAGGTATGGAACTGCTGGACATGGTGGGAATCGGTGCTGCTAAAACCCGTCTTACCCTGTATCCCCACCAATTGTCCGGCGGTCTCCGCCAGAGGGTCATGATTGCCATGGCCCTGGCCTGCAAACCCATGCTGCTTATTGCCGATGAACCCACAACAGCCCTGGATGTGACCATCCAGGCCCAGATCCTGGATCTCTTGATCCGGTTGAAAAAGGAATTGAACATGTCCATCCTCATGATCACCCATGATCTGGGTGTTGTGGCGGAATTTTGTGATGATGTATCGGTTATGTATGCCGGTAAGATCGTGGAACAGGCCGATGTTTTATCCTTGTTTGAAAAACCGGGTCACCCCTATACCAGGGGCCTTTTATCCTCTATCCCAAAAATCGGCCGAAAGGAAAAATATCTGCCCACCATTCCCGGAATGGTGCCTGCTCCGGACCGCCGCCCTTTTGGGTGTTATTTTGCGGACCGGTGTGACCGGAAACTGGAGATCTGTTCGCAAAAAGCTCCGGCTCTTGAAATATACAAAAACCCTGCCCATACCCTGGCATGCTGGAATCCCTATGAATGAAAAGCCCTTATTGGAAATTGAGCATCTGAAAAAATATTTCACCCTGAAGAGAGGCCGGGGCAAGGTTCTGGCCGTGGATGACGTCAGTTTTTCCGTGGGGAAAGGGGAAACCTTCGGTATTGTGGGGGAATCCGGCTGCGGTAAATCAACTCTGGGCCGGGTGATTTTAAGGCTTATGGAACCTACGGACGGCAGGATTTTTTTGAACCGGGAACCCATTCATAAGCTTGATGCTAAAAATTTAAGAAAACAGCGTAGAAAAATGCAGATGATTTTCCAGGATGCCATGGCTTCCCTGGATTCAAGACAGAAAATCGGACATATCATTGCCGAACCCCTTGTGGTCCATGGTGTGGGAACAAAACAGGAGCGGAGGGAACGGGTCGAAAGCCTGCTCTTAAAAGTGGGGCTTGAGCCCGATGCAATGGAAAAATATCCCCATGAGTTTTCCGGTGGCCAGCGCCAGAGAATCTGTATTGCCCGTGCCATTTCGTTGAATCCCGAACTTATCATTGCCGATGAACCGGTATCTGCCCTGGATGTGTCTATCCAGTCCCAGGTCCTGAATCTTCTGACGGATCTAAGGGAAGAATTATCCTTGGCCTATATTTTTATTTCCCATGATCTGGCCGTGGTGGAGCATATCTGCAACCGGATCGCCGTCATGTACCTGGGCAGGATTGTTGAAACGGCATCCACCGATGAATTGTTCGCAAATCCGGCTCACCCCTATACCCAAACCCTTTTGTCCGCCATTCCCCGGCCTGAGCCGGGAAATCGCAATAAGAAAAGAATTATCCTGGAGGGGGATATCCCCAATCCTGCGGACATGCCTTCAGGATGCAGATTTCATACAAGATGCCCCTGTGTGATGAACAAATGCAGAAAAGAAATGCCTGAAACCCATCTCAGAATGACAAGCACCGGGCCGCATTTTACCACCTGTCATCGGGAATTTGAGGCTGTTATACGACCTTTTCCATAAGGGTTTCATAGGCCTTGTTCAGGTCCACAAATTTTTCATGGGAGCCGCCCGTATCCGGGTGAACCTGCCGGGCCAGTTTTCGATAGAGCCGGGTCAGGTGTTTTCGGGTCATTGTTTTTAGTTCTTCTCTGCTGATATGAAAGCGCTTGCAGGCATTGTCCAGGGTAAGGGAGTTTGCCGGTCTCGGGCTGAATATCCGGTGGCGGTTCATGAAATCCTTTGCCAGGTCATCCAGGAGGGTGGTGTCGGCATAGGGGTGGTCAAAAAACATGATCAAATACCGGATCAGGTGGGTATCCAGGTCTTTATCCCGCTTATAAACGGTTTTATTGAT
>JAABTB010000378.1 GCA_011390085.1 Desulfobacula sp. | reverse complement strand
GCCGCCGTCACCGAGGCGGCAATCCACCAGGCTTCCATATTCTGCCAGCCCTGGGATAAGAGTTCCCCCCAGGAAGGGGTTGGGGCAGGCAGCCCGAAACCCAGATAATCCAGGGAGGTCAGGGCCACAATTCCGCCGGAAACCGCAAAGGGGGCATAGGTCACAATCACCGAAAGGGTATTGGGAATAATATGCCGAAAGATGATCCTGGCATGGGACCCCCCCAGGGACCGGACGGCCAGGATGTATTCTTTTTCCTTTTCCTTATAGGTCATGGTTCTCATGACCCAGGTAATGCCGATCCAGCCGAAAAACGCCATGATCAGCAAAAGGATCATGAAGCTCGGGATAATGATGGACGCAATGATCATGATTACATATAAAAACGGAATATTGCTCCATATCTCAATGATTCGTTGAAAAAAAAGATCGAATTTTCCCCCGAAATATCCCATGGCGCAGCCAAGGCCTATGCCCATGGTATAATTGAGGGCCAGAAGCACAAGGGAAAAGACAATGGCGGTCCGAAACCCGTAAACCAGACGGGCCAGAATGTCCCGGCCCACATTATCGGTTCCCAGAAAATGCCTTTCCCTGAAGGAAGGGGCAAAGGGAGGATAGGCATTGATCTTCAAATCGTTTTCGTAGGGATTGTAGGGAACCGGGGGTAGGATGACAAAATCCGGCCCGGCCTGGTTTTGAAATTTTTCTTTCAGATCCCGGTAACGGGTTTCATATTCATACCCGAGACCGAATTCAGAGCCTTTGATCATTTTAGTATAGGTGGGAAAATAGAGCCTGCCGTTGTAATACACCAGAAGGGCCCGTGAATTGATAAAGACTTCAGCAAAAAGCGAAACAAAGATCAGGAAGACAAGCAGAACAAACGACCAGAAACTCCTTTTGATGGACCTGAACCGCTGGATTTTTTTTCTCGTGGCCGGATTGAACTGCATCATTTAAACCTCACCCGGGGATCCACCAGGGCCACACAGAGGTCCGAGAGAATATTTCCCAGAAGGAAAAGCAGGGATGAAATCACGAGGATTCCCATGACCACCGGGTAATCCCGGTCCAGGATGGATTCATATCCCAGGAGCCCCATGCCGTCGATATTAAACACTTTTTCGATGAGAAAGGACCCGGTCAAAAGGATGGAGATATTGTTTCCGAAACTGGTGGCAATGGGGATGAGGCTGTTTTGAAGGGCATGCTTGAATACGGCCTTTTCAAAGGACAGCCCCTTTGCGAGGGCCGTCCTCACATAATCGGAAGACAGGTGGTCCATGAGGGTGTTTTTCATCAAGAGGGTCATGACGGTGAAAGACCCGATGACATAGGCAATGAGGGGCAGAAAAGTATGCCAAAGGATATCTGCAAGCTTTTCAAACAGGTTCATCTCGTCAAAAAACTCGGACACAAGGCCGCCCAGGGGAAACACATCATACCGGGAGGAAAAAAGAACCAGCATGAAAATCCCCGCCACCCAGCCGGGGATGGCATAGCCCGTGAAAATGAGGATGGAGCTGATATTGTCAAACCCGGTCCTGTGCCGGACCGCCTTGGCCATGCCCAGGGGAATGCAGATGCCGTAGATCATGAAAAGACTCAAGATGCCGAAATACAGGGACACGGGGATTTTTCCCCGGATCATGCCCCAGACCGGGTCCTGATACCGGGTGGAGATGCCGAGATCCCCCCGGACCACCTTGGCGAGCCAGATGAGGTAACTTGTGAGCAGGGGCTTGTCAAAGCCGTAATAGGCCTTGAGTTTTGCGATCTGTTCTTCGGAAAGGGGCTGGCCTGAACCCCGCGACATGCCGGAAGCGGAACCGCCATGACCGGCCTGCATGGCCCGGGTATCGGAGATGATGCGTTCAATGGGACCGCCGGGCACAAAACGAGTGATGGTAAACACCATGATGGTGATACCGATAAAGGTCGGTATCACCAGGAGCAATCGTCTTATGAAATAGGCGGTCATGACATGGTCTGATATACCGATTCCAGGGCTGCATCCAGGTGTTCCGGCTTTGTGCCGCCTGCCTGGGCCATGTCCGGACGGCCGCCGCCACCGCCGCCCACGATTTGGGCTGCAGCCTTGACAATGTCCCCGGCCTTGTATTTTTGGGTCAGATCTTCGGTTACAACGGCTATCAGCAAAGCCTTTCCATCGGACACCGCACCCAGAAGAATGACACCGGAACCGATTTTGGTCTTGAATTTGTCGGCAAGATCCCTGAGCTGGGAGGGGTTTTCAATATCCACCCGCTTTGCGATCACCTTGACATCATTTACCATTCTGATGTCATGATCAATATTTTCAGCAGATTTGGAGGCCATTTTTGCTTTGAGGGATTCCAGCTCTTTTTCAAGGGCTCGCTTATCCTTTAACAAGGCGTCCACCCTGGCCGCCACCTCTTCTCTTGAGCCTTTTAAAAGACCGGCTGTTGATTCGATGAGGGATTCTTCCCTGTGGATATGATCCAGGGCAACCTGGCCCGTGGCCGCCTCTATCCTCCGGACGCCGGAGGCAATCCCGGCTTCGGAAAGGATCTTGAACACACCGATATCACCGGACCGCCCGGTATGGGTTCCCCCGCAAAGTTCACTGGAAAATCCGCCCTGGGATACGACCCGGACCACATCCCCGTATTTTTCTTCAAACAAGGCCGTGGCCCCGGCCCGGACCGCCTCGTCTATGTTCATTTCCTTTGTTTCCACGGCATGATTTTCCCTGATCCTTAGATTCACTTCGTTTTCAATGGCCAGGAGTTCTTCCCGGGAAA
>JAABTB010000377.1 GCA_011390085.1 Desulfobacula sp. | reverse complement strand
CGGAATGGATGCTGGAGCATTTTACCTGCAGCCGCATTTGCGGGCGCCTGATGGTGGAAGGCAACCTGATCAAGGTTGAAAATGCAATTTCCCTGGGATTAATAGACGAGACCTGCCCCCTGGAGGGGGTAATGGAACGGGCGGTTCAAAAAGCCCGCCAATTCCTGGAAATTCCCGGGGAAACCTTTACCGCCATGAAAGAAAATCAGTTGGAAGCCGTCCGGGAAAAATACCTGGCCCGGGTAGGCCCCAGGACCGAACAATTCATGGATCTATGGTTTGCCAAAGAAACCCGGAAACGTCTTGCCAGGGCCATGGAAAAATTTTAGGCTGAAATTCCCGGTTTTCGACAAACCCGTGTTTCCATTTTATAGAATCTTGACATCAATGCTTTGCAAAGGAGAAATTCAATGGATACCCAGAAATGCACCCATGATTCCAGCGTGATTATCTCCCGGATCCTGTTGCCGCAAGATGCCAATGCCGCCGGGATCAGAAACGCCGGGCATGCCCGGTAAAAAAGGCGGAAAATCTTGACGCTTTATGCCTGCCGCCATTTTGTCCCTTTGCTGGATGCCACGGTTTTTGTGGCGCCGACGGCCCAGATCATCGGAAATGTTCACATCGGCCCGCTCTCCTCGGTCTGGTTTCATACAGTGTTGCGCGGGGATCTCGCAGAAATCAGGATCGGTGAACGAACCAATATCCAGGACCTTTGCATGGGCCATGCCGACGTCGATATCCCCCTGACCATCGGGAACAGGGTGACCGTGGGCCACAGAAGCATCCTCCACGGCTGTACCATTGAAGACGAATGTCTCATCGGCATGGGCTCCATCGTCATGAACCATGCCGTCATCGGAAAAGGGTCCATCATCGCCGCCGGAACCCTGGTCCTGGAAAAGACCCTGATCCCTCCCTACAGCCTGGTCACAGGTTCCCCGGGAAGGGTCAAAAAAACCTTTCAGGACCGGGAAGAAACCGAAAACGCCATCCGGGCCATGTCTGAAAGCTATATTCAAAGCGCTCGAATCTTTGGTTCTTCTCAAAACTTTTATCCCATCAAAGGCTGAGACGGATTTCAAATGACCCCTGCCGTCAACAGTTTGAAAAAAGCCGGGATACCCTACACCCTTCATTCCTATGATCACGACCCCAAATCCGGGGCCTATGGCGAAGAAGCGGCGCAAAAACTGAATATCTCCTTTGATCGGCTTTTCAAAACCCTTGTGGTGGCCGGGGAAGATGGAACATTCATGACAGCCCTGGTCCCGGTTTCAAAGCAGCTCGACCTGAAGGCCCTTGTCAAGGTGACCGGCATAAAAAAAGCGAAAATGGCGGAAAAGCAGGATGTCGAGCGGGTGACGGGCTATGTTTTAGGCGGGGTCAGCCCCCTGGGCCAGAAAAAAAAGCTGATCACGGCCATGGATATCTCGGCCAGAAATTTTGATACGATTTTCGTCAGCGCCGGTCGAAGGGGACTACAGATCGAGATCTCCCCGAAGGATCTGGCCCGGCTGACCCTGGCCGTATTTCTTGACATCAGCCGGTAAACGAGTGTAATCTGTTCCTGGTACAAAAAATCGTATCCCCCTTTTGTCAACAAACAGGACTGGAAAATGATGAAACCATCATACCCGGAATTGGAAAAAGCTCCGCTTGAAAACCCACTGACCCTTCATGAAACCTGGTATCGCCGATTATTCAACAGCCACAGGGATGCCGCCTATCTTCTGGCAGAAGACGGCCGCTTCATCGATGCCAATCCCTCTGCATGCCGGGCCTTGGGAAGAAGCCGCGAGGACCTGCTGTCTTTGAGCATAAGAGATGTGGATTTCAATTACGATGAAGCCGGTTTCTTGTCCTTCCGGGCCGACCGGCCGGACGAGGAGATGCGCATATTTGAATCCCGTCATATCCGGGCCGACGGTACGCTTTTTCCTGTGGAAATCACTGCAATTCCCTTTATTGACCAGGGTAAGCGATTTTTATATGGGTTTGCCCGGGACATGACCCTCCAGAAACAGGCTGAAAAGGCCCTGAAACAGAGCAAAAACGACCTGGCCGCGCTCATCCATGCAAGCCCGGAATCGGCCTTGCTGGTCGATACCGAAGGCCGTATCATCATCTGTAATGCCACGGTTCCCCAGCGGCTGGGGCTTGGGGTCCAGGATATGGTCGGCCGGTCTGTTTTCAACTATATGCAGCCGGAAACGGCCGCCCTCAGGCGAAAACACATGGCAGAGGTGGTCCGAACCGGCGAGCCCCTTCATTTCAAGGACCGTTTGGGCGACCGGTTTTATAGCCATTACCTCTATCCGGTGACGGACGATTTTAAACAGGTGAACCGAATCGCCATTTTCGGCCATGACATTACTGAATTTAAACGGGCCGAACAAAGCCTTCAGGGCGACAACGATCTTCTATCATCGGTCCAGGAGGCGCAAAGCCTTTTCATCTCCGGCCGGGACCCGAAAGAGGTGTATCAGAACCTGATCCGGATACTGGTCCGGCATACAAAAAGCGAATTCGGTTTTCTTCACGAGGTCCTGTATGATCCGGACGGGGCTCCATATCTGGTGAACCTGGCAATTTCAGATCTTGCTTTGGAGAACCGAGCCCTTCATCATCTCAACAGAGCCCCTGTTCTCGAAGGCCGGACCGTTATTGCCGAAAAAAACCTGGAAGACTCCCCTGATAAAGAAATTTCATTGGGTTATCTCCATTTGAACCGATATATGGGAATTCCTCTTTATTTTAGAAATGAGATCATGGGGGTGGCCGGTGTAGCCGACTGT
>JAABTB010000376.1 GCA_011390085.1 Desulfobacula sp. | reverse complement strand
GGACTGGCCGTATTCATAGATTCGGGTCAGCTTTTCCCCGAGAAAATAAAGGTCGGCCGGTTTTAATACTTCAGGCATATGATTGTTCAACAGACCCAAACCCTTGTGAAAAAGAAAAGACCCCAGGATTTCGGGATAAACCCTGGCCTCCTCAAAAAAAAGCTCGGCCTGTTCCAGTGTTGCATTTTCCCCTGGCTTAAAATGATAGGGGCTCAGATAGCCGCAAACAGCGCACCGGAACCTTGCCTGGCCGGTGGTGAATTCAATAGAAGTCACTTGATTTTTTTTACCGCAGTCCTCGCAAAAGCGTAACATTTCTGTCTGCACCCGGTTATGAAGTGAATATGGCCTTGATCCTGGCAAAAATGCCGGGAGGTTTTTCTCTGTAATATTCCGGAATGGGTTCATTTTTTTCATGGTTTGCAGCTTTTTCCGGCGGCGGCGATGGGATCGGGGGGTCAAGTATCCCCAGGCTTAAACCGAGCAAATCCATCAGTGCTGTCTTTTCAGGCTCATTTTGCCAGAGCGCCGTCAGCTCGGCAATATCATCTTTGATGGAGGAAAGACCAGGTTCCGGGTTCTCTCTGTCCAGGGTTTTAAGGCGGGTTCTCAGCCGGTCGAGAATCATCTGAACGCCGGTCTCCGTTTCCCGGCTTTTCCCATCCGGATCAGCATCACAGGGCTCAAAGGATTCATCCTCATATTGAAACGGGACGATGCCTTCTGTTTTGTCTTCTTTTGGTTCGGCTATCAGTTCAACGGTCTCATCGGCAGTCAGTGCCGGAAGGTCCGACGGTCCGGGGGAGGATTCCAGGCTGAAAAATTCATCCAGTCTGTCTCCAATTTCGGCAATGGGTTCATTGTGTTTGAGCTGGGGGGTGAACTGCTTTATCCCGCTGGAGGGTGAATCAAGGTTCTGATTCCGGATGGGTGTCCGGCCGGAGCCATGAACATCCATCAGATGAATGGCATCCAGCAATTCATCGGCCGGAGATTCCTTAAGGCTGAAAAGGTCTCCCATCACATCCCGGGGAGCCGCCGGCGGCCTCCTGCCTGAAAGCGCAGGCATAATATCGTCGGCATCGGATTCATCCGGTTCTGAAGAAAGAGGGATGGTCATGACATCTTCCGAGGAAATAGGGGTTGCCGGTTTGATGTGCGAAAGGGCAGGGGGGAGATATTCTTCTTCCCTCATATCCGATCCCGGCCGGGCTTTTTTCTTTTCTTTGGAAAGCCGGGCTTTCAATTCATTAAATTGATGGATCCGGCTTTCGAGGATCTCTTTTTTATTCTGATAGGACAGGGCCGGGGTCTGAATCGTTTTTTCAAATGCGTCAAATACGGAACGCATGAAAGATATGGCGTCTGGGTGGGCATCGGCCTTCCGGGAACCGATATAATTGCCCAGGCTCTGGATGATCTTTAAAAAATGATGAGATATTTTATCCTGCTGACAGGAAGACAAAAATTCCCTGACAACCGTTCCAAAATGCTGAAGGGTTCCGTCGGAAATTTCCCAGTCAATGGCCAGGATAACGGCTTTGAGCTTATCAAGATCCATATCCCTGACAACCGGCTTTACAGCGATTTTGTTCTGAAGGGCTTTGTATTTCCTTATTTCTTCGGACACTATGGTATTGATTATATCCTTGTCCCTTTCCGGATCAAAATCGGTTACAACCTTTTCAAACCGGGCTGTCATTGAGAGCAGAACAGGGCCGGCCTCGGGATGGGCGCCGGCTTTTTTTGAATCCAGATATTTTATCAGGGAGCCCATCATTTTTAGAAAGGGCGCAAGGCTTGGATATTGTGCATATTGGGATTCTATTGCCACGAATTTATTCTGAAGCAAGCCGGTTTCCTGTTCGGTAAGGTGTTGATCTAATCCTGTTAGGATATCTATTAGTTCATTTAAAGAAGCCAAAGTAAATCTCCTTAAAAAAGCTGGTCCTGGATGGATGAAAGGGTCAATGTAATGATCTTTTTCAGTGTCGGGATCACATTGCCTCCGCTAACGGCACTGGCTTCAAAGGCAGGAGCCCCCAGAACACTGTTGAGATCCTTCTGCAGGACCTGGGTCGGTAGGATCTCAATGCCTGAATTTTTCAAGTCTATTTTATTGTATTGCATGACCAGGGGCATTTTGAAAAGATCAATGCTATAGGTTTCAAGATTTTCATAGAGCTGATTCAGGGATTCAATATTTTTTCTGCGCTGTTCCTTCTGGACATCGGCAACAAAGACGATGCCGTCAACCCCCCTCAGCACCAGCCTTCGCGTGGCATTGTATTTGACCTGCCCGGGCACGGTATACAATTGGATGGTGACATCGAATCCTTTGATCCGGCCGACATCAAAGGGTAGAAAATCAAAAAAAAGGGTCCGGTCATCCTGGGTTTTCAGACTGACCATTTCGGTTTTGATCTGATCCCGGTATTTTTTGTTAATATATTCAAGATTTGTGGTTTTCCCGCCTCTTCCCGGGCCATAATATACGATTTTGATCTGTACTTCCCTGGTTTTGACATTGATAAGCGCCAAATTAACTTCCTCTTAAATGAGAATTTTAAGATAATGATCAGAATCTGTTTTCCAGTGGTTTAGAATCATTTGGCGTCAAGGATGTGGTTGATGTCCTTGACGGTTTCAGCCACTTTTAATCTCACAAGGCCCAGCGATATATCTTTGTTGAACATGGTGATGAGAAGGGTGTCCTCATTCACCTTGCTGAAGTGGATACTGGATTTTTCACCCTTATGAAAGAGCAGGGAAAATTCAGATTCTCCCACCAGTTTTGCC
>JAABTB010000375.1 GCA_011390085.1 Desulfobacula sp. | reverse complement strand
TGATTTAATGGGAGATCTTTACTATAGGGGATGAGCATCCGGGTCATGGCAATTTAGCCTTTGAATATATGAAATAAGGATTTGTTAAGGGGTATAAAATGAAATGCCATATCATTCTCACTATTTTTGTTTTATTTTGGTTGGGTCTTGCAGGGCAAACGCTTGCAGAAGAAAAGAACTATGTAGGCGCCAAAGCGTGCATGGCATGTCATGAAAAGGAATATTCAAATTTTATGAATTTTGCCAAGAAGGCGAAATCCTTTGAAAGTATTAAAAAAATGGAGGCAAAGCTGACACCGGAAGAATACCGGGGCTGCTTTGAATGCCATACCACCGGTTACGGTAAGCCGGGCGGATTTGAATCCGAAGAAAAAACACCGGACCTGAAAGATGCGAGCTGCGAAGTCTGCCATGGTCCCGGAAGTCTGCATATTGATGGGGGTGATCCGGAGAAGATCATCCGTGATGTCACCATGGAAAATTGTAATACCTGTCACAACACGGAAAGGATTGAAGCCTTTGATTTCAAGCCCCTTTTATTCGGCGGAGCCCATTAAGAGCCCGGAGGATCATACAAAAATGTTTGACGCGGTCATTAACACCATAAATCGGCGGTTGTGGTTGAGAATTCTCCTTCCTTTGTCGGTCATTGTAGTGGTCGTTGTTGCCGCCAATATCGGATATAATATGGTATATCAGGTGAAATCCGGTGAGGCCCAATTGCATTCGCAGAACCGGATGCTGGCCCTTGCCGTGAAAGGCGGGATGATAGACGCTCTTTCCATCGGAGACAATGATACAGTCAGACTCCAGTTCAAGCGCCTGGGGGAACAGATCCGTGACCTTAAGGTGTTTGTCTATGATTTTCAGGGACTTGTCTCTTTCAGCACCGATAGCAGAACCCTGGAGAAAAAAATTCAGGATATCATAGGCGAGGCGTCATCAAAGGACATTACCGCCATGATGGAAAGCGGCAAGGCATCGGAGAAATCTTTTCGCGTTTCCATGGAAGGGGAGTCCTTTTTGCTTGAAAACAATCCCATCCTGAATGAGAAAAAATGCTTTCACTGTCACGGCAATAAACGCAAGGTTCTCGGGGGGATATCCGTGGTTTCTGCGGATTCCTCGATTTATGAAGCCGTGGGCAAGGCAAGACAGGCCAGCCTGTTGATCGGAATTGCAGGGCTTACCGTCATCATCCTGTTTATCTGGGTGTTCTTCCATTTTCTGGTCAATAAAAAAATCAGAATGGTTCTGGATGCCACCCATGATATGCGAAGAAAAGATTTTTCAAAATCCTATGAGATCCGGAAAGGGGATGAGATCAATCATATCCTTTCCCGCATCAACCTGGTGGCCCAGGATTTAAGACAGACCTTTAAACAATTCTCGGATGATTCAGACACCATATTCCATTCTGCTTCAGAGTTGAGTCTGATTTCCGGCGACTTGAATTCAGCCAGTGTGGACGCTTCCCAAAAGGCAACAACGGTTTCTTCGGCATCGGAAGAAATGAGCATTAATAACCGGTCCATTGCCGTGTCAATGGAACAGGCGACCGATTCCCTCAATGCCGTTGCATCGGCCATTGAACAAATGAGTGCCACCGTCGGTGAGATCGCCAGGAATGTCAGTGCCACCAAGGAAATAACAGAACAGGTGGCCCAGGGCTTTGACATGATCACAGGCGTTGTGGATGAGCTGGGAAAACACGCCAATGATGTGGATCTGGTGACCGATGAAATCCGGGCCATTTCAGAACAGGTCGGCATGCTGGCCCTGAATGCTAAAATTGAAGCGGCAAGGGCAGGAGCTGCCGGTAAGGGGTTTGCCGTTGTGGCCCAGGAGATTACGGAACTTGCCGATGAAACCAACACATCCACCCTCAAAGCCGATGAAAAATTAAGGTGGATCAAGGAAAAGTCAAAGGAAGTCGTTGAGAAGGTGGCCGGGCTTACGGCTATTGTAAAGGAGTCCGAGCATGCCATTGCCGGTATTTCTGCGGCCGTGGAGGAGCAAAACGCCACCACTCGTGAAATTGCCAAAAACATTACCGATGTCTCTGCAGACATATCGGAAGTGAATACCAGTGTGAATCAGGGGGCCCTCGTGGCTGCCGAGATTGCAAAAGACATTACCCAGGTCGAAGAAGGGGCAAGAAAGGTGAGGTCCGGCAGCGGCCAACTTAATGATAATGCTGAACGCCTTTCATCCATGGCTGAGAATTTCAGGGAAATTATAAAGCAATTCAAGGTCTGATTTGACTCACTATCTGCTTTAAAACATCCCCGGCCTTTCCCCGGATCAAAACATTGCATTTTCGATCAAAGGGCGTTTCCGACAGATTGATGATGGCCAGAAAACCACCGGATGCCCGGGCATATTCCGGCATCAGGGATGCCGGTTGGACCAGAAGGGTTGAGCCGATAACCATGAACACATCGCTCGCCGAGGAGAGCCTGGCCGCATTTTTTGTTTCTTCAACAGGCATGGCCTGTCCAAAGGAAATGGTGTCGGGTTTGAAATACCCTCCGCAGGAACATTCCGGGGCCCTGTCACCGGATTCGATCATATCCTCGGCTTCTTTCCAGGATATCATCCGTTTACAGCCCATGCACCTCACCCGCCGGGTATTGCCGTGGAGTTCAATGATTTTTTCCCGGGGGATTCCCGAGGCTTCATGCAAGCCGTCAATATTCTGGGTGATGAGTGCATGAAGATGCCCAAGGTCATGGAGAGCGGTAATACTCATATGGCCCTCATTGGGTTTTGCCGTACGAAGGTTTTTTT
>JAABTB010000374.1 GCA_011390085.1 Desulfobacula sp. | reverse complement strand
ATTGTCCGCAAACCGGTAAAGATACTGGAAGGCCTTGATATCTTTCAGGCTTGCACCCCGGGTAAAATCCGCCGTATCTGTTTTAATGCCCAGCATCAGGGCTGCTGCAAGCTTTGTCGAAGGTTTGATGTTCCGGGCCTTCAGGTATTCGGTCATCATGGTGGCACAGGCCCCGTAATCTGACCGGATATCCACATAGGCGGCTGAACCGTCATAGGTCACCGGGTGGTGATCAATGACGGCATCAAAGGTAAACCCGGAAAACTGTTCATTGTGGCCGGGCTGTGAGTCTATGATGACAAAAGCGTTAAAATTTTCTTTATCCACCTTATTCAGCTCCACCAGGCCGGATTCCGTATGTTCGATCATGGCCAGGTTGTCCGGACGGGTGATCCGGTTGAAATGGGCGATGACGACTTCCGCCGCCTTCCGCCACAAGAGCCGTTTCACCGCCATGGCGGATGCAATGGCATCGGGGTCGGCATTGATGATTACCAGCACCTTTGAATTGCCGGTGAAAAGGGCTAAAAACCGTTTGAGTTTTTCCTTGTTGTTCATTGCGCTCTTTCCTTTTTATTGCTGCTGAAAAACAGGGTCAGGGTGATAAAGGCATATCCGATAATGGCCGGAACGGCAAACACGCCGTAAAACACGCCCAAAGGCGCAAGGACAAGGGCCGTCAGCCAATGGACGGCAATAACACTGGGCGAGTGAAGTTTGATGGGAAAATCATCGAACCGGCAGATCACTGCAAGACCGCAAAGATTCCAGCCGTAGAGAGAGGCAAACACATGCATGTGCAAGAGCCATTTCGTCTTGGAGGGATCGTAATTCGGTGACATCTGCAATAATATATAGGCGATGCCTGAAACGGCCGTGAAATTCAAAAACCCGATTCCCGAAGTCAAAAAAAGTTTCTGCTGGATATTATCGGCAAACTTTGCATAAAGGAAAAATACTGTGACAACGGCAAAAAACAGGGCCGATGTGACAAAAATCTGGGGGATAAACCGTTCAAACAGGATAAACACAAAAAAAATAATTACCCCCAGGGTAATGGTCCAGAAACACATTTCCATTACTATTTTGGCTGATGTGCCTTCCATCTTTTTCAGCATGGAAAAGACAAGGGATAAGGAGATAAGGGACAGGGGGAAGGAAAATCCAAGGAAAAACGTATTCAGGGTCAATTTTTCCATATAGATAAGCTTGACGTATTCATTGTTCAGAATCACCAGGGAAGCCATGACAATCCCTATGGAAAGACAGAGGAGGGATGCCTGATGAAATTTTTTGGACACGGATTCCTTTGAAGTGAAAAATGAAAAGGGGAAAAATGAGAATTCTTCAATCCTGATTTTCTCCACCAAACAGGCAAGGGGGATGGATACGGCAATGGTAATTGGATATATCTTTAAAAAAGCAGATGCGGCATAAATGATGGATCCTGAAAAAAACAGAAGAACGGTTCCGGATATCCGGGTCCTGGCCTGGGTATAATAAAGCAGGATGGTCCCGCCGGTACAGAGATTGAAAAGAAAGATATGAAGCCTTTCAAAACTGTACTGTTCTGCAGGAAAATAGATATCCATGAACCCGAAGATAAGGGCTGCAATCATTAAAATGGAGAAAAGAAGTTTCAATCTATTGTTCATGGCGTTATTTAACCGTTTTCCTATCGTCCCAGAACATGTCTCAATGCCGGGGCAAGTGTCTCATGCTGATACAAAAACCCATGGTTCAAAAGTTTTTCAGGTCTGACCCAGGCACTGGCCAAAAGGGTTTCCTGTCCCATTTCCCCCCATAACAGCCGGGATAGAAAGGCCGGGAATCTGAAAAATAATTTTCTCGAAAAAACCTTTGCCAGGGTGACCGAGAACTCCTGGTTTGTTACCGGATGGGGCGCCGTCAGGTTTACGGGACCTTGAATAGCCTCTGAATTCAATATATGCAGAATACCGGACACGGCATCATCCATGCTGATCCAGCTCATATACTGCCTGCCGTGGGAAAGCGTCACCCCGCAACCAAATTTAAACGGCAGCACCATTCTGGCAAGGGCGCCGCCGGCAGGGGTGAGAACAATCCCGATCCTGAGCTGAACCGTTCGGATTCCGGCCGCCTCCGCCCCCCTGGCCGCATCCTCCCATTGTTGACAGACCCGGGAGATGAAGCAATGGCCCGGAGCCGAAGATTCCGTTAATACTGTATCTTCCCCTTCCCCGTAAAATCCGATGGCAGACGATGAGACAAAGACGCCGGGCTTGTGCCTGAGGGTTTTCATCTTTTCCACAAGAAGCCGGGTGGGCATTATTCTTGAGTCCATGATCTTTTTTTTCTGCTCGCGGGTCCATCTCCCCCTTGAAATATCTAACCCGTTTAAATTGATGACGGCGTCGATGGGTCCTGCCGATTCCAGGTCGAGGTCTCCCTTGCAAGGGTCCCAGAAAAGCTCATCCTTCTGCAGGCCGTCTTTTTTGCGGACAAGCCGGATCACTTCATGACCGCGGGTTTGTAAAAACGGAACAAGGGCGCTGCCAATGGTGCCGCTTGCACCGGAAACAAGGATTCTCTTTTGGGGCATATCTTCTGAATAGTGTTCAAGGTCATATTTGAGCACCCTGTGGCGGTAACTGAACATCCTTTCAAATTCGTTTTTAGCATACCTGTAAAGGGGTCTGCTTAGAATTCCAAAGGGCAGCTTGAATTTCACCCGATCTTCCATGACCATTCCGGAGGCTCCGTCGGAAAGAAAGCGATGGGTGTGCTCCCATTTGGAAAACGGACCCTTGACCTGACAATCCTTAAATTC
>JAABTB010000373.1 GCA_011390085.1 Desulfobacula sp. | reverse complement strand
GTGCCGGAAGCCATTAAATAAATAACTATCCGAAATGACATAAATTTTCACCTGAACCGCTTTTTTTATATCTTCAAGCCAGGCTTTCTGCTTGCATTTTATGCATGGGGAATATACAAAATTGCACATGACTTTGATCTTATTCCATGGAGAACCGAATGAAAAAAACAAGACTGGGCCCTGAAGAACTGAATTTTTTTAAGACCGTCTATAATGCCGCCTTTGCCAACCCCTTCAGTGACCTGAGGAAAAGGCTGGATATCAAAATTGCCGGGCTTTTCCCTTCGGCCACCCGGAGGGAAGGAATAGACCAGTCCATCCAGGAAATCAGGCATCGGATCACTCAACTTGAGGAGCAAGGCCGGTCCGATATCAACGCCTTTGAAGGCCAGGACAGGGAAATCATGGCCGTTGTCTTTCTGTTTGATATTTTCCATACCTTCAGGGATGATTTTGACCAGTTGATCAAAGACCAGATCAAGGCAGGGGAGACACCGGTCAAAGTCCCCTTTGCCGAAGCTGCCCTGCGCAGGCTCCATGAAAAAGGCTTTGATGAAAAAAGCTTTGCCCACTATTTTGCGCTTTCCTATCAGCTCCGGCGGGCCTTTTATTTTATCTCCCATGCCCTGGTGGGCGGCAGCCCCTGCATGAAAACCCTGAAAAAGCATCTGTGGTATAACGTATTCACCTATGATATTGACCTGTACACTCGATTTTTATGGAACAAGATGGAAGATTTCTCCACCCTTCTCCTCGGAGAAACCGGGACCGGCAAGGGAACGGCGGCTAAAGCCATCGGCAGCAGCGGCTATATCCCCTTTGATGAAAAAAGACAATGCTTCAGCCATAGTTTTACCGAAACCTTTTCTTCCCTGAACCTTTCCCAGTATCCTGAAACCCTTCTGGAATCGGAACTCTTCGGCCATACCAAAGGCGCCTTTACCGGGGCCGTGGATGATTATAAAGGTGTTTTTGACCGGTGCAGCCCCCACGGGGCAATCCTCCTTGATGAAATCGGAGAAATTCCCAACCACGTTCAGATCAAATTATTGCGGGTCCTCCAGGAAAGAAGTTTTTCCCCGGTTGGAACCCATGCCGCCTCAAGGTTTAACGGAAGGGTCATTGCCGCCACCAACCGCCCCAAAAAAGACATCCTGGGCGGCAAGGTTTTCAGAGATGATTTTTATTACCGGCTTTGCTCCGATATCATTGAGGTCCCGCCCTTAAGAACAAGAATCGAAGAAGCGCCGGCAGAACTGGATGAACTTTTAGGCTTCACCATCGAGAGAATGACCGGGGTCCACTCTGAAAAATTGATCCTAAAAGTCAAAAGAATTATTGACCGCAGGCTTGGAAAACATTATGAATGGCCTGGAAACGTCCGGGAACTGGAGCAGTGTGTCAGAAGTGTTCTTCTCAGACGGGACTATAAAGGCAAAGAGGAAAAGGGAACCCTGTCCCTGACCGAGAAACTGACGGAGGGGATAAGTAACCGGAATATTCCTGTTCCCTCCCTTATATCCGGATATTGCCGGCTTCTCTATGATGAGGCCGGCAGCTATGAAAAGGTGGCAAAACTGACCGGGCTGGACCGGAGAACCATCAAAAAATATATTATGACTGCTAAAGAAGACATCCATCATGCTTAAATTTCTGCCCCATCCCCTCAGAGGAATGTTATCAATTCTTCTATACACCCTGAACACCATTACCCTGACCGTTCCGCTAATCCTGCTCTCATTTTTAAAATTTATCATCCCGGTTCATTCTTTTATTGTCTTTCTGGACCGGGTCTTGATTTTCATCGCAACCCTCTGGATCAGTATCAACTCCTTCAATTCAAGACTTTTCTGTAATATTGAATGGGATATCCGGGGACTTGAGCAACTCAAAAAAAAAGAATGGTATCTGGTTCTTTCCAATCATCAGTCCTGGGTCGATATTCTGGCCTTGCAAACTGCATTGAATCAAAAAATCCCCATGCTCAAATTTTTCCTGAAAAAAGAGCTGATCTTTGTCCCGTTTCTAGGCCTTGCCTGGTGGGCCCTGGATTTTCCCTTTATGAAGCGCTATTCAAAACATAAATTGCGCCAAAAGCCCCATTTAAAAGGCAAGGACCTTGAAAGCACAAAAAAGGCCTGCGAAAAATTCAAACACACCCCGGTTTCCATCATGAATTTTGTGGAGGGGACGAGATTTACACCCATTAAAAAAGAAAAACAAAGCAATCCGTTTAACCATCTCCTTAGTCCCAAAGCCGGCGGGGTTTCCTTTGTATTGGGGGCCATGGGCGAATATCTGCACACCATCATTGATGTCACCATTGTCTACCCGGAAAAAATTCCGACCTTCTGGGAATATATTTCAGGAAGAGTCAAAAAAATCATCATTGATTTTGAGGTGATCCCTCTGACCGAATTTTTAAAAGGGGACTATTTCAATGATCCGGACTATAAGGAACGTGTTATTTTCTGGCTCAATGCGCTATGGCTGAAAAAAGACCAGAAAATCAACGAACTAAAAGCCGGACGGATTTGACTTCTTAAATATTTCCGACCTGCATTTCGTAAATCGTCATATTCTTGCCCTGGTCGGAAGTACACAGGACCTCGCTGATTTTTGAATATCGGAGCATTTCAGTTATTCGTTTCTCAGTGTGCTTTCCTTTGATCAGGGTTTCCGGCATAATTACCCCTTCACAGGTGACGACGGGTTTGCCCGGATTCTCTTTTGCCCATTTGATAAGATTATTTCTCTCGTCAATTAAATCTGTACGCCTCTTTTCAATGTCCTCGATTTCCCTGCCTTCTTTTGCCATGGC
>JAABTB010000372.1 GCA_011390085.1 Desulfobacula sp. | reverse complement strand
ATGTTCAGCAGTCCCGGGGCCGGTACTGGCGCCGGCCGTCACCCCTTCGGTGCCGGCTTTGGCCTGGGCGCCGGCGGTGATGGCCACGGCCGATGCAGAGGCGTCAAATTCAAAATTGCCGCTGGTGAATTCATTGTAAGCCCGTTTGTCCTGGAAAAAGATAATTTCCGAAAAGGCCTGGCCTCCCAGTTGGAACCCGATACTGAGTTTTGCCAGGGTAACGGTTCCGGTCATCTTGGTCTTTGCATAGACCTGACCTTCACCATAGGCGCCGCCAATGCCGATGCCGCCTTTTCCCACCGTGGGAAAAACCGCATAGCCATAGCTGCTTTTAAAGAAAGGCTGTGTTGCGTCGGCTTGTTTGAATACCGAAATGGTATCGGAATAGCTGTCGGCAAATGAAATCTGCGGCAGGATGCTCGCCGGCAGGATGATCAATAAAAACAAGGCGGATTTTAGGCTTTTCATTTTATCTCTCCTTAATTTGGAATGTCGATTTTTTCGAAATATAATACACCTGTGGCCAAACCTCAATATGGGAACCGGAAATAAGCTCATTAGGGTCAGCCGGGCCTAAAGTCTTGCAGATCGGAAAGAATTCCGGTATTTTCCGGGAGAATAAAAAAGGAGTATTCCATCATGTTCACTGTTCTTCTCACCTATTGCGGCGTAGGCGTCATTGCCGGTTTTCTGGCCGGGCTTCTCGGGATCGGCGGCGGGCTTGTGATCGTGCCCATGCTCGTCTATGTCATGGGCACCCAGGGGGTTTCGCCCGAGGTCCTCATGCACCTGGCCCTGGGCACGTCCATGGCCAGCATCATGTTTACCTCGGTTTCCAGCTTCATGGCCCACCACCGCCGGGGGGCCGTCCGGTGGGAAGTGGTGCGCCGCATTGTCATCGGCATATTTACCGGCACTTTTTTCGGGTCCTGTATTGCCGCTGCCATGTCCACCGGATTTTTAAAGGGATTCTTCTGCGTTTTTCTCTATGTCGTGGCCACCCAGATGCTCATCAACAAAAAACCAAAGCCCTCCAGGGAACTCCCCGGAACACCGGGCATGTTTGCCGTGGGAAACGTCATCGGCGGGGTTTCAAGCCTTGTGGGGATCGGCGGGGGAACCTTGTCCGTCCCTTTCATGGTCTGGTGCAATATCCCCATCCATCATGCCATCGGCACCTCCGCCGCCATCGGGCTTCCCATTGCCGTGGCCGGGACGGCCGGTTATATGTATAACGGGTTGGGGCTGGCCTCCCTGCCTGCTTATTCCATCGGCTATATCAGCCTTCCGGCCCTTTTGGGAATC
>JAABTB010000371.1 GCA_011390085.1 Desulfobacula sp. | reverse complement strand
GCATACTGACAGCCCCCCTGGGCGTGCGGCTGGCCCACAGGCTGCCTGTGGATAAACTCAAGCGGGTATTTGCCCTGTTGCTATACCTGGTCGGCACAAAAATGCTGGTGGGGCTGATCGGATAAGAAGGGGGGAAGTCCTCCCTGGTCATTCAACATCATCACAGGGCGTCGGAGATGATCTGGCGGGTGGTTTGAACGACCTCATCCAGGCGGGCCAGGTTGTAATCCGACATGTGGATGGGTCTGTGGACCACAACCTCAACGGTTCCGGGAACCAGGTCCAGGGAATCCGAGGGAAGAATGGATCGTGAATTCCGGATGGTCAGCGGCAGGATGGGGATCCTGGTTTCATGGGCAAACCGGAAGGCTCCTTTTTTAAACGCCATCACTCTGCCGTCCCGGCTCCGGGTGCCTTCTGCAAAAAAGAGAACGCAGGCCTTCCCGGAGAGGGTCTTTTTTGCCGCTTCGATGGATTGAAGGGCAGCCTCGTGATTGCCCCGGTCCACGGTGATGCAGCCCAAATGGCGGCAGGCAGCCCCGAAAATAGGTATTTCCCCCAGTTCCTTTTTCATGATCCATTTGATATCCAGCCCGAGATGGCCGTGAAGAATCGGGATATCGGTCAGGCTCTGGTGGTTTGACACAATAACATAGGCGCTATTCCGGGTATAGTTTCTGGTTCCCCTGATGTCGACTTTCAGGGGAATAACGGCACAACACAGTCTTGCCCAGACCTCGGCAATGATATTGACGGCATCCTGGCCCAGGATGATCCCGGTCAGGATGGCGATCAACCCGGAGACAAAGGTAAAAAAAAATATAAGGGGGAGGGCCAGAAGCCATTTATAGGGTTGGTATGCTATTTTTAATAGCGGGTTCACTCTTTCTTTTTTTCGTCCCTTTGTATCCCCAGGAGTTGTTCCATATGGGAGAGGATCTCCTTTCCATTGAACCGGCTCAGTTCAAACGCATACCCGTTCGTGGAGGAAATCCCGTTGACTTGCTCCTCCTGATCGCCTTTAAAGAGCATTAACTCAAGCCGGGTTTCATTTTCAAGTATAATTTTGCCGAGGGGTTCGCTTTTTTCAAGCTCGGTTTTGTCCGGTGTCTCCAGGTATTGCTGACATTGCAGAGCGGACAGAGTGGACAAAAGATTGGCAAGCCCCTCGTGGTCAATGGGGGTCCCATCCTCGGAAACCCAGGTGACGGAAGGGTTTTCCTT
>JAABTB010000370.1 GCA_011390085.1 Desulfobacula sp. | reverse complement strand
CAGGGTTTTGGATTTCCCGCCGGTTTCAAGCATGATCCGTTTTAAGGAGGCCTCTTTGAATTCCAGGACTTTTTTGTCTCTGAAATCCTGGACGGTTTTGTCAAAATCCGGTTTTAAATTGCCGTTGGCGTGATAGATGTTTTTGTCGTTTTGAATCATGACAAAGGTATGGTTCCGGGTGGGCGCTGTCTTGCCCAGGGAGAATTCAAAAACAGAGTCCTCTCCTTTGAGGGCTTTGACAATGATCCGGTTTTCATCATCCAGCTCATACCGTTTTAC
>JAABTB010000039.1 GCA_011390085.1 Desulfobacula sp. | reverse complement strand
AGCATCCCAATCTTCGCAAGGCCATGCGGGAGACTCATCTTTCCGAGGATGTGATTGACGAGGTATTGGAGCGGCTTTCCAGAACCTACAGCGAATGGACGGAAAATTCGTTTCCCGGGTCCCTTGGGAATATAACCGCAGGCCGTATTGCCAACAGGCTGCATCTGGGAGGGAAAAACTGTATTGTGGATGCTGCCTGTGCCTCCAGTCTTGCCGCCGTGTCTGCGGCGGTTCAGGATCTTCAGCTGGGGCATTCCGATCTTGCCGTTACCGGCGGGGCCGATGCCCATAACGATGCGTTTATGTTTATCTGTTTCAGCAAAACACCCGCCTTATCCCCTTCCGGGGATTGCCGTCCCTTTTCCGATCATGCCGACGGTACCCTGCTGGGTGAAGGGGTAGGGCTTCTGGCATTACGACGTCTGTCCGATGCCATAAAAGCCAGGGATCCGATTTATGCCGTGATTCGGGGGGTGGGCGCCTCATCGGACGGTCTCGGCAAGAGTATTTATGCCCCCCTGGCCCAGGGTCAGGCCCTGGCCATCCAGAGGGCCTATGATATGTCAGGTATCTCTCCTGTTGATGTCCAGTTGATCGAGGCCCACGGAACGGCAACAAAGGCCAATGACCAGGCTGAATTCCAAGGGCTTTGCCAGGTGTTTGGCAATACTGATTCCGGCAGGAGGCAGAGCTGTGCCCTGGGGTCTGTGAAATCCCAGATCGGTCATACAAAATCCGCTGCCGGTGCCGCTTCCATGATCAAGGCCGCTCTGGCCCTTTACCACAACATTCTTCCTCCCACCATCAAGGTGGGTCGGCCGAATCCCCAACTGGATTTTGAAAACAGTCCGTTTTATCTGAACACGGAGACCCGTCCCTGGATTCATCCTCCGGGCTCACCCCGCAGGGCCGGTATCAGTGCCTTCGGGTTTGGCGGGACCAATTTTCACATGGTCATGGAAGAATATCAGGGTGACAATCCGGCAGCCTTGTATTTTCGGACAAGCCCTGTCCATCTTGTGGTGTTCAGCAGTTCATCCTATTTTGATCTGATCCAGAAAATGTGTGATCTGAAGGACAGACCGGATTCTGAAAAATCGATGGCAGCCGTTGCAAGGAAAACGCAAGCTGAATTTGACCCGTTACAAGCTTTCAGGCTTTCTATCATTACGGATGATTTTACCGGGATGATCTCCTTGTTGCAAAAAGCCCTCAACAAATTAAGCGAATCCCCTGATGCGGATTTTTCCCTGGCCGGCAAACTGTATTACCGGAATTCATCAAAACCGGGAAAGACCGCCTTTCTATTCCCCGGGCAGGGAAGTCAATATCTGAACATGGGGCGGGATCTGACCATGGCCTTTGACACTGTGCGCAGTACCTGGGACCGCATTTCCGGGTTTGAACACCCGGATATTAAAAATCTGCATACCCGGGTGTTTCCCATCCCGGTGTTTGATGCCAAAGCTCTGAACAGACAACAGGCCCTGCTTGCCGACACCCGGAAGGCCCAACCCTGTATCGGGGCCACAAGCCTTTCCATGCTTCATCTTCTGAATGAGCTGGGTATCCGGCCGGATTGTACGGGAGGTCATAGCTATGGTGAGATTTCAGCTCTTTTCTGTGCCGGTGTGATTTCATCGGAAACCGATATGATGGTTATTTCCCTGAAAAGAGGGGAATTGATGGCGGATCAGGGAAAAGACAGGGAACCGAGCGGTATGACCGCCGTCATGGCACCCCTGGAACAGATCCGCCAGTGCCTTGCCGGTTCGAGCCTGATGATGGCCAATGAAAACAGCCCGGATCAGGCTGTCATTTCCGGCAGCATCAAAGACCTTGAAGAGATAGAAAAAATCCTGGGGCAAACCGGGATGCGTCACAAACGGTTGCCGGTATCCATGGGATTTCATTCCGGGTTTGTCAGCCCGGCATCGGAAAAATTTCATGGAGCATTGGGTCTGTATGAATTCAAGCCGCCCCGCATACCGGTCTATGCCAATACCACAGGAAAACCTTACCCGGAAAAAGAAGAAGATATCCGGCAGCTCCTGTCCTGTCAACTGGCACGGCCGGTCCGCTTCATCGACCAGATAGAGCAGATGTACCAGGACGGGGTCAGGGTGTTTATTGAAGTCGGGCCCGGTTCCGTACTCACCGGGCTGGTTCAGAAATGCCTTCCGGGTAAAGAGATTACCGCCGTTGCCATGGATCAAAAAGGGCAGAACGGGGTGACCGGTTTATGGCATCTTCTGGGTGTGCTTTCTGCAGAAGGAATTCCTGTCTGCTTTGAACCGCTCTGGCAGGGCGTGGTGGAAGGCCGGGACCAGGAACAGAAAATAAGGTCATCCATGGCGGTTGAAATTGACGGCAGCAACTACGACAGACCCTATCCCCCCAAAGACGGTGTCTTACCCGGTCCTGTGAAATCTTCCCGACCCGGATCCTTTGCCGCAGATCGCCCCCCCTCGAACCGAGCGGAAAAAAACGCATTGCTTGAAACAAAAACCCGGGAACCGGAAATTTCTCAGACCACCAGGCCTGTAAAATTGGGCCTGGACGAGTTTAGGCAGGTGCTTTTGGACATTGTATCGGAAAAAACCGGCTATCCCCAGGATATTCTTGATTTTGAGACGGACCTGGAATCCGGATTCGGTATTGATTCCATCAAAAAAGTAGAAATCCTGGGAGCATTTCAGGACCGGTTTCCGGATCTGGACCTGGGGGATGCCCAGGGGCTTTTTTTATTAAAGAGCCTTCAGGACATTATGGATCATATCAAATCTCTTGACCTGGATTTTTCAAAGATCCAGGGAAATGCTCCCCAGAAAAACTCCTTGCAGCAAAGAAAAAAAACCATACGGCGTCAGCCCGTGGGACTCGTGCCGGCACCGGGGATGGGAAAGATGCAGCCTGGGCTCTCCGATCCGGATATGCTGTATATCATGGTCGACAACAAAGGAGTGGCCCCCATACTGTGCCAACTGCTGAATGCCGTGGAAATCGCTGCCAGGGTTGTGGACCAGCCCCCTGGGGATGCGAATGGGATTTTGTTTTTAAAGGGAATCAATCTTTTATCTGATGGAGATGCGGTCGGCCAGGCCATTGCCCTGAATCGAAGCGCCTTCGAAACAGCCGGAAGATCTGCCCCTGCCATGAGACAAAAAGGAGGGGTGTTTATCACGGTGCAAGACACCAACGGGGATTTCAATTTTTCCGGAAGGGCCGGAAACAGAAGCTGGTCCGGAGGCATTGCAGCCCTGGCCAAGGCCGTTGCCAAAGAATGGCCGAAAACCCATGTTAAAGCCATTGACATCCAATGCAAGAACCGGTCTTCCGAAGATATTGCCAGGGCCATTTTTAATGAATTGTTAACCGGCGGACCCGGGCTCGAAATTGGACTCACGGCAAAAGGGGAACGGTTTACAGTTGAGATGCAGCAACCGGAATGGGTTCAGGAAAGTCCTGCCTTGCCGGACGGCACCGTGGTCCTGGTCAGCGGCGGGGCACGGGGGATCACGGCTCACTGTATCCAGGCCCTTGCAGCCCGGTCCCGGCTCAAGATCGCCATTCTGGGAAGAAATCATCAGCCCCCGGCATTTGATGAACTGGAGGCAAAAGGTGCCGAGGTCATTTATTTTCAGGCCGATATCCGTAATAAGAACCAGGTGCTGGATGCGGTGGCCGCCGTTCATGAAAAATGGAAACATATCAATTTGCTGATCCATGGGGCCGGTATCATCGCGGATCAGATGATTGACCAGAAGGATATAAAAGAATTTGATCAGGTGTTTTCAACCAAGGTGGATGGGTTTTTACATCTTCTGGATGCCACACAGAACGACCCGTTACGCCATATCTGTTGTTTTTCATCTGTGGTGGCCCGGATCGGAAATATCATGCAGACGGATTACTGCATGGCCAATGAGGTGCTCAACAAAGTCTGCCAGGCGGAATCCTTCCGGCGAAACGGCAGTTGCCGGGTAACATCCATTAACTGGGGACCATGGGAATCCGGCATGGTCAACGCCAGACACGAAAAATTTTTTGAATTTGCGGGATTCCATCTGATTTCCGTTTCAGAGGGCAGTGATCTGTTTGTGAAGGAAATTTGTGATGCCCGGCAAAACAGGCCCGTAGAGGTGGTGATCCATGGGACCAAAGAGGATGAGGTCGATGACCCGGACAGGGTTGCAGACCAGGGTCCGGTAGAAATTGCATGGCAGATTCAGCTTGAACAAACCCCCTGGATAAAGGATCACAGCCCTACATTTCTTATCCCCGTACTGCCTATGACGGGTGAACTGGAAATGATGTGCAGCCATGCCGCATCCGTATTCCCCGATGAGACCCTGATCCGGGTGAATGGTCTCGAGTCAAAACAATGGGCAGCCTTTGAATCCGATTGTCTTTCAGGCAGAACCCTTGTCCATGTCCGGGGAAAGGGAATGGCTGAGGTGGAATTGCAGATTCGGGCCCCGGGCGAGAGCTCTCCTGTCTATACCATGGTGGCACGGGCAGAACTGATATTCGGCAAAGTTTATCCCCAGCCCGACGATGAGCTCATCCCTGACATTGAAAATCCAAAACCTGTTCCGGACCCTTATGGATCGGGTGCTCTGTTCCACGGCACCAGCCTGCAATTGATGACTTCCCTTGAACAGGGAAAAAACGGTTGCCGCAGTGTTGTTTCCTGTGAATCCAGGGGGGTACCACATGGCTGTGTTCATCCCGGTATGCTGGACGCCGTCCTTCATGGTATTCCCTGGTATCCGGAAATCGTCGACACCATGATGGCGTTTCCCATAGGCCTGGACAAATTGTTTATCTATGAAAAATTTCCTGAACACGGGTCTGTAAGCGTGGAGGCAAGAACATTACATTCCCATCAGCGGTATTTTCCTGTGACCCGGATTTGGATTCTTGATGGAAAAAGGCAGCTTGCCCGGTTTGACCTGACCCTCATGCTTCTGCCCAAGGGTCCATTTGCAAAAATACCAGGCAAATCCTGGAAGCGGTTTCTGTCCTGTCAGGGACATGTCTCGGGCATTGGACTTTTAACCGGCCATGAAGATGTCCGGATCATGAAGCTCGATGATGCAAAAACCATGGACTGGCTGCCGGGAACCCTTTCAAAGGTCTATCAGGTGCCTGAGCAGGAGAACGGATTTTTCGAAAAAATTGCCCTGAAAACCCATGCCGGGTCCTGTCTCTTTCTTCACCCGTCACGGATATGTATCGATTCGTCCACAGGACGATGCATGAATCTGCCGTTGAATGATTTTTTTCTGACCTCAGAACAGAAAGAAAGCCGGATCATCACCCGGGGAACAGGTCCCGGCAGACTTGATGTATCGGATATGACGGCTTTCTGGGAGCAGCGGACAGGTATCAGCCGAAATATTCTTTCGGATATGATATTGTCTTTTTTCCTGAAATTTGTCCGCAGGATTATTCTTGAAGATCCGGATCAATATGCCTCCGTGAAAAAAGGCCCTGCCCTATATCTGGGCAACCACCAGACGGGGATAGAATCCCTTTTGCTGGCATTTGTTCTGGGCTATTTAACCCGGTCGCCTTTTTACGGGCTAACCAATCAGGAACAGGGGCATGGGATGCTGAGTGTGCTGAAACATCTGGCAGATAATTTTCTGAGTATCAAACTTCCTGTCCACATGCTGGTGTTTGATCAGCAGAAAAGAGAATCCCTGTATGATCATTTACGGGAATACAGGATCAGAGCCACGGAAGCAAATGCCTGCCTTTACCTTGCTGCGGAAGGTCGCAGGGCAATGCAGGCAGGGCAATCGATTTCACAGGTCAGTTCCGTATTTATTGATTTTGCAATAGAGAACCGGATTCCGGTGGTTCCTGTACGATTCACCGGCGGGCTTCCCCGGAATTCAGCCGGAAACCTCTTTGATTTTCCCTATGGATACGGGAGCCAGGATTATTATATCGGCAAGGCGATTATGCCTGAAATCCTTAAAGAACTGGACTATGGGAAACGACCCCGGTATATTGTGGACCGGATCAATAATTTAGGGCCTGAACAAGATGAAGAAATTCCTTTTGGGCCGGATGTCCCATTTCAGGAAGCCGTTGCCGTTCAGATGGAGACCAGCGGTATATCCGAACTGAGCGCCATGATAGTGGAAAGTCTCAATCTATTGGATGATCCCTGTGATGAAACCCTGGCCCTGAAAAAACGGATACGGACAAAAGATATGGATGGTCTGGATGATACATCTGCATTGTTTGCAATCATGACATTGCTGACGATGGGATAATGAAGATTTACAGGAGATGATGCGTGGGTAAAATCAAAGTGGCAATCGTCGGCGTTGGAAATTGTGCAAGTGCCCTTGTTCAGGGGATACATTACTACAGGGAAAAGGATCCCAAAGAAGCCATCGGTCTTATTCACTGGGATATCGGCGGATACAGGCCTTCGGATATAGAGGTGTCGGCAGCCTTTGACATTGATCAGAGAAAAGTCGGGAAAACAGTATTTGAGGCTATTTTTGCAGAACCCAACTGTACCACGGTTTTTTTCAGGGATTTTCCGGATTCAGACATACGGGTGTCCCAGGGACCGATTCTGGACGGGGTTTCAGACCATATGCAGGATTATGAAGAAGAAGTCCGCTTTTTACCTGCTCCGGGAGACGGTCTTTCACAGCAGGAGATCGTTGAGGTGCTGAAAACATCCAAAACCCGGGTTCTGATGAATTATCTGCCGGTGGGATCGGAAAAGGCAACTGCATTTTATGCCGAATGCGCCCTCAAAGCAAGGGTGGCTTTTGTCAACAACATCCCGGTATTTATTGCAAGCAATCCGGAATGGGCAGCCCGGTTCAGCCAACAGAAAATTCCCCTGATCGGTGATGATATCATGTCCCAGCTAGGGGCAACCATAACCCACAGGGCACTTACGGAATTATTCAAACAAAGGGGGGTGAGCCTGGAAAGAACCTACCAGCTCAATACCGGGGGGAACACAGATTTTTTGAACATGCTCAACCGTGACCGGCTCCGTTCCAAAAAAGAATCCAAAACCGAGGCAGTTCAGGCAGTTGCCCGGACCCGGCTGACCGATGCCAATATTCATGTGGGCCCCAGTGATTATGTGCCCTGGCAAAAAGACAACAAGATCTGTTTTATCCGTATGGAAGGCAAACTCATGGGGAATATTCCCATGCATCTGGACCTCAGGCTTTCTGTTGAAGATTCTCCCAATTCAGCGGGTGTGGGCATTGATGTGATCCGGTGTGCCGCCCTTGCCATGGACCGGAATCTCGGAGGAATCCTGGAAGGACCCTGTGCCATTTTCTGCAAACATCCCCCGGTCCCCCACAGCAATGAAGAGGCATATCAGATGACGGAATCATTTATCCGTTGTGAAGAATAAATCCGATAAATGACTAGATGATTCGGAATATCAAAAGACTGGCCAGGACAAAAGCCAAAAACAAAATTGATTTCCAGCGCCTGAAGACAAAATTGAGCAGATGGGTGTCCCAGCCTGCCCAGGTATCTCCCGGTATATGGATGACATAGGCGGTTTCCTTGTCCTGGGAGCTGTAATGAGCATGGGAAAGCAGATAAAAATCCGGCATTGGCCCGGCTTTTTTATGGACCATGGTGACAAACAAAGGGCCTGTGGTCATCATGATGCGAAAATGACGGATCAAAACAATCCGTTGCCAGGTGGTAAAAGCCTTTTCAAGATGGTCTATGAATTCTTTAAACAGAGGATGGCCGGGCCGGGCCATCATCAGATCGTTGGACAGTCCCAGAGGGCGTGTCGGGGCCATGAGGGCGCCGTGGCAAAGAAAGGGATCCATGGGGCGGATGCAGACAATGTCGAGGTCGCTGTAAAGGCCTCCATAATGATAGAGGAGCATGTATCGTACTGCATCCACGCGTTGGATAGTTTCCGGATATCTCTGAAAAAGGGGCCATATCCGGGGAAATTTTTTTTTAACAAACGCATGTAAGGCATTATCTGTCCATAAGCAGTATTTCCAGTCCGGATGATGATGCTTCCATGATTCAACAGCGTTTTGAAACCGTTCGGGAATTTTTTTTGTTTTCCAGGTCTGGTGAATCATTTTCGGGATCATAGGGCAGTCTCCGGATCAATTCTGACACCATAATTCAATTTGACCATCTGGTCTGCCAGGTGGAAATACCGGTCATCATGGGTGATGATAATGATGGTTTTGCCGATGGATTTCATTTCAGGGATAAAGATTTTGTAAAAATATTCCCTGAATTCCGGTTCCTGATCTGCTGTCATTTCATCACAGACCAGAATCGGTCTTTTTTCCATCAACGCACAGAGCAGGGCAAGCCTCCTTTTTTGCCCCGATGAAAGGGACCGGGATGAAAAAATGCCCTGGTCCAGGGTGAGTTTATGGGAGAGATGAAACCGTTCCAGCCAAAGGTCAACCTCTTTGGAATCCACCGGTTTTATACCGTAAAGCCGTTCAAACAGGTAGAAATCATTGAACACGGCTGAAAAAAGATTCCTGTATTGATCTATATTCCGGGATGAAACCAGACTGTCGTCCACCTGAATATGGCCTTTCCCGGGGAAATAAAGACCGGTGATCAATTTGCACAAAGTGGTTTTCCCGTCCCCGTTTCCACCGGTAATCAAGATGAGTTTTCCTCTTTGAATATCGATGCTCATGGGCCCTGCAGTAAACAGGGGAATATCTGCCGAACCCATGTAGGAATAGCTTATATTTCTGAGACGGATAACGGAAAAATCATCAAAGGTGCCTGAAAGGGACGGGTCGGATGCCTTTTCTTCCTTTTCGGATCGGGCAAGGGTTTTTAAGGCTTCCAGGTTGTCCATGGCCACCCTCAGATTGATGAACTGGAGAGCGCTGTACAGAAACTGTCCCCCGGGTGCAACCAGATAAAGAACCACAACGGCAATTTTGGGGATCACGGTGATATTGTCCGGAAAATGATGGGGCAGATAAAAAAGGACAAGCCCCAGCAGGCTGAAAAAAAGAGTGAGCCCCAGACTGTAATTGAGCTGAACAATTTGCGAGGATTTTACAAGAAGCTTCCGGGTTTGATCAAAACCCGGCCGGATATGGTTGCAAAACAGGTCATTGCCTTTTTCAGGGTTGAGTTTCAGTTCTTTAAATCCGTTCAGAAAATCCAGTACCAGTTTATAGGTTTTGTCCAACTGGGATCTGGATTGTTCAAGATTGGTTTTTGCCGACTGCTGGCGTAACAGATATAACAATGTGCCCAGGGTCATGGTCAGCAGGACGAGAAAAAAAACCAGACGGGAAAGAAAAAACAGATACATCATGCACACGGTGATGGTGATGGAGGCCGTCACAAGCTCGATCATATCCGGGATAAACCGGCTGATAGCTGTGCAGTCACTGGTCAGCACATTGTGGATTCCGGCATGTCCGATTTTTTCAAATCCATCAACCCGGCTTTCTCTGAGGGCATCCAGAATGACCAGGCGGGTTTTGATAGTGATTTTTTCCACAAGGGAGATAATGGTCACATTGGCAGCATATCGAAGAATCTGGGAGATGATGACCAGGGCAAAAAATGCGGCAATATGGGGGGGAGAAAAAAATTTTTGATCTGCAATGACCTCTGAAATGATGACCAGAAGCAGTCCGTTGGCTCCGCCCGAACCCAGGCTGAAAAGACCGCACAAAACCACCCGTGTCCTGGATTCCCTGAGTAAAAATCGTAACATGCAAAACCGCCTTTTTGATTGGAAGTCTATTGAAAATAAAAATCAATCATGGTCTGATCATTTTTACCGTCCTGGTTGATTTTCCACAATGGATTTGATTTTTTTGTTTGAATATAACGGGCAAAAGGCTCCCGCATGGGAAAGGGGATCAGCATTTTTTTTTCTCCCCGGGTTTCCAGATATCCGCTGATGCAGATATCATCCACAAAAAAAGCTTCTGCGGGGTGCCCCTTGGGAGAGAAAAAATCATCTTTAAATTGTTTTCTGATATAGAGAACACCGGATATCCCGGATAATACATCCACCCTTAAGGGGACCGTGATGCTGTTTCCATAAAGGATACGCCGGTCCAGAAATTTTCCTGATTCCGGCAGACGCCACCCCCTGAACCCCAGGGCGGCTTTTGGATACTGTTCATGAAATGCCAGCAGGGTTTCAATAAGATGTCTGGGGTATATGGTATCGTCATCCACAGTAATGATGAGGGTATCGGGATTGGTTTCCCGTTTCAGGGTTTCACTGATTTTGAGGATGGGGCCCAGGTCTTGGGGACAGCGGATCAGTGTAATCCGGTCATCGGTTTTCAAACGCTTCGGGATCTGATAGCCTTTTTTTTCTCTGATGGACCAGAAGGGTATATTCAGATAAATCCGATCCGGGGGTCTTGTCTGTTTCAAGATAGAATTCATGCAGGCAAATATGGAATCCAGCCTGGACGGTATGGTGGTGAGAGAGACCACCACGGTTTTATGATCCGGGTTTTTCTTTTTTGCCGAAGGAAACAATTTTTTGCCTTTCAGACGCATCCTCACATACCAGACAAGGTAAAAAGGTGCGCAATACCGGCGGATCAGTGCATTGACAAGGACAAGTTCATACAGCAGGCAGCAAGACAAAAACAGTGACATAAGATATGGTTATCAGGTTTAATCATAATCTGTTGTAAACAGTGGCCTAATTTATTATTCTTTTATCAGACTATGGAAAAAATACCAAATCATAAATCAAAAACAGCATCCATTCCCCTGATCCTGCATCAGACCTGGAAAGACAAGAACCTGCCGGACACCTTTGTAAAATATGCCCGGTCCTGGAAAAAACATCACCCCTTATGGGACTACAGGTTTTACACGGATGCGGATTGCAAAAATTTTATTCACAGCACCTGTCCGGACTGGATGGATATCTATGAGGGATTCACCCACCCCATCCAGAGAGCGGACCTGTTCCGTTACCTGGTGGTGTACCATTTTGGAGGGCTTTATGCAGATATGGATATGGCATGTTTCAAACCCGTTGATTCCATTATGTCCAAAAGCAGATGCCTGATTTGTGTGGAAGCCCTTTTGACGAAAACCTATCAGAAGGAATTGGGATACCCTGAACCCTTTCAGGTGGCCAATTGCATTTTTGCCGCAGAAAAAAATCATGGATTTTTATCAGAGGTACTGGAACGTATCAAATCGATAAGGGCTACCCCGGTTATGGAAGATATGGATATTGAGGACATCACAGGCCCCAGAATGCTGACCCGTTTGTATTTTACTCTCACCCCGGTCATGAAAGATCAATTGACCCT
>JAABTB010000038.1 GCA_011390085.1 Desulfobacula sp. | reverse complement strand
CTTGAATTCGACGATCAGGGAAAGGCGGACGCAGTGCGGCCTGAAGATTGCATTGCATGCAGGCTCTGCGAACTTCGCTGTCCAGACCTGGCCATACAAATCATAGAACAGGATGGGGAAAATGAATAACCGGAACAATATCACATTCGTCCAGGGGAATGAAGCCTGTGTGGAAGGCGCCATCTATGCGGGGTTGGATTTTTTTGCCGGATACCCCATCACCCCGTCCACGGAAATCGCCGAGCACCTGGCTTCCCGGCTTCCCCAAAAGGGCGGAAAATTCATCCAGATGGAAGATGAGATCGCCTCCATGGCCGCCATCATCGGCGCCTCCCTCACCGGTAACAAGGTCATGACCGCCACTTCAGGCCCCGGCTTTTCCCTGAAACAGGAAGCTCTGGGCTATGCCTGCATGGCGGAAATCCCCTGCGTCATTGCCAATGTCCAGCGCGGCGGTCCCTCCACGGGCAACCCCACCCATGTCAGCCAGGGAGACGTGAACCAGGCCCGGTGGGGAACCCATGGCGACCATGCCATCATCGCCCTGACCGCCTCCAACCACCAGGATGTGTTCAATATCACGGTCCAGGCCTTTAATCTGGCGGAAACCTACCGGACTCCGGTCATCCTTCTTCTGGACGAGGTCATCGGCCATATGCGGGAAAAACTCGTGATCCCGGAACCGGGTGATCTCCCGGTGGTGGAACGGCTCCGAACCTCGGTCAAAAAAGGGGTGGATTATCATCCTTACCTGCCCAGAGAGGACGGCCGCCTGCCCATGTCGGATTTCGGCGGCGAGCACCGGTACAATGTCACGGGCCTCTTCCATGACATGTGGGGCTTTCCCAGCAATGACCCCAAAGTGGTTTCCGAACTGCTCAGACACCTGATCGATAAAATCGAAACCAATGTCAATGAAATCGCCATGTACAAGGAATACTGGCTGGATGATGCCGATTATATCCTCATCTCCTATGGGTCTTCGGCCCGGTCCGCCATCCATATGGCCCGGAACCGGCGGGCCCGGGGCGTAAAGATCGGGGTCCTGGAACTCCAGACCCTCTGGCCTTTCCCGGCCGAAATGGTCAGGGAAAAATGTGCCGGCGCCAAGGCCGTCATCGTGGTGGAAATGAATATGGGCCAGGTGGTCACCCAGGTGAAAAACGCCGTGGACAACCCGCACACTGTCTTCCTGGCCAACCGGGTGGACGGAGAACTCATCTCGCCCAGCGATATCAAAACCCTTTTACGGATGATCCAGGGGAAAGGTGTATAACATGACAAAAGAACGATTTGATTTTAAAGACTATATTCGGCCAAGGTTCTTCCCCCATATGTGGTGTCCGGGCTGCGGCCACGGCATTGTGCTCTCGTCCCTGCTCCGGGCCGTCCATGAGCTGGGCCTTGAAAAGAACGAGATCGTCATCACCTCGGGCATCGGCTGTTCCTCCCGGATTTCAGGATATGTGGATTTCCATTCCCTGCATACCATCCATGGCCGGGCCCTGGCCTTTGCCACAGGCGTCAAGCTGTCCAAGCCTTCCCTCAAGGCCATTGTGCCCATGGGCGACGGGGATGCCCTGGCCATCGGCGGCAACCATTTCATCCATGCGGCCCGGAGAAATATCGACATCACCGCCATTGTCATGAACAACCGGATTTACGGCATGACCGGCGGCCAGTTTTCTCCCCTGTCCGGCAGCGGGAAAAAGGCCACTACAGCGCCCTATCTCACCATTGACCGGGAATTCGATGTTGTGGACCTGGCCAAGAGCGCCGGCGCCACCTTTGTGGCCAGATCCACGGTATTCCATGCCGTTGAATGCAAAGACCTGCTCAAAAAAGCCATCACCCACAAGGGCTTTTCCGTGGTGGAAATCCTGACCCAGTGCCCGACCTATTACGGCCGAAAAAACAAGGAAGGGGACGCCATCCAGATGATGGAAGGGTATAAGAACAATACGGTTAAAATCGGCTCCAAAAAACTGGAAGAAAATCCAAACCTAATCCAGAGGGGCATCTTTGTAGACAAAACCGATGTCCCGGAATACTGCGAAGCCTATGACCGGATCATCCAAACCGCAATGAAAGGAAAAGCATGATGGAACGTTCACGATTGGTTTTTTCAGGCTCGGGAGGACAGGGCGTTATCACAGCGTCCATCATCCTTGCAGAAGCTGCGGTGATTTATGAAAACAAAAACGCCATCCAGTCTCAGAGCTATGGGGCGGCAGCAAGGGGCGGCTCCACCCGGAGCGATGTCATTATCGATGACACGGAAATCTTTTTCCCAAAGGTGGTCCAGCCCAATATCCTCATCAGCCTGACTCAGGAGAGCTATCACAAATTCGCCGCCATTATCCGGCCCGGCGGCCTTCTTCTGGTGGATTCAAAATATGTCAAGGTGGAGACCAAGGTAGATGCCCGGCATATCGCCCTTCCCATGTATGACACCGTCATGAAGAAAATCGGAAAGCCCATTGTCTTCAATATCTGCGTCCTGGGGGCGCTCATCGGGGTGTCAGAACTCATCAAACCCGAATCCATCCTCAAGGTGCTGGAAACCACCATTCCCGAAGATTTCATGGACATGAACAAAAAAGCCCTGGACCTGGGGTTTGAAATGGGAGAAAAAGAAAGACGGTAAGAAACGAAACCGCCCTTTTCACGGCCTGTTGCAGTTTTGCTGCAACAGGCCGTGACGATTAATTGTCCTTCAGGGTATTCCGTTTGGGCGGAGATACAGGAAAAATGTCTTCCAGGTTCAGGCCTTTTATTTTTTTCAGGCAGTCTTCCAGGGCCTTCGGCTCATCCTCCCCTGCCCCCTGGTGTTCGGGTCTGGCCACGATATTGACCAAATTAGGCACGGCAATGAATTTACCGGCCAGGTTCCCCTGGATTTTCTGGTGCACATCAATATAAATCATTCTCCCGTTCCGGATCAGGTTGTACCGGGATATCTTTGTCAGGATATCGGTCTGATGAAGATCCATACGCCTATCCTCCTTTGCATGTTTTATGAATATGTACAGGCTTTCACCCGCTTTTAAAAGATAAATTTCCCCGGTCCATCAAAAAAAAGAGTGTATCCCTTTTCTTTCTTGTGATAAAGGACATGGGAATTGTGTTGACCGAAAAAGCCAGGGGAGGCCATTCATAGACATCATGACCGGAACAGAAGACAGACCTTCATCGCTTGTGGCCGACTGGAACACCCTTCACCGGGTGTTTATCCGGCCCGAAGATGAGAAAAGCAGAACCACCCTTGTAAAATACATGGAACAGATCCTGTTCGGGCTCCATGATTTTTTGAACAAGCACGTGGGCGTTACCGAGGAAATCAGCCTGATCAAGCTGGCCGAAGAATACACGGATACAAAAATCAATGCAGAACCTCTGAAAAAACTGGCCGACGTGATCAAGGACATCATCGACGAGATTGCCCCCAGGGCCGTCAATGTGGCCTCCCCCTATTTTATCGGCCATATGACCTCGGCCATCCCCTTTTTCATGGTCCATCTCAAGGCCATTACCGCGGCCCTGAACCAGAACGTCATCAAACTGGAAACCTCCAAGGTCCTGTCCGTCCTTGAAAAACAGATCCTGGCCAAAATCCACAGGATGATTTTCAATTTCGAAGAGTCCTTTTACCTGGAACATGTTCAGAACACGGACACCTCCCTGGGCGTTTTCACCTCCGGGGGCACCACGGCCAACCTCACGGCCCTCTGGGTGGCCAGAAATCTTTGTTTCCCGCCTAAGGGTGATTTTGAAAGCATCGAAAAAAACGGGTTCCATGCCGCCATGAAGGCCCACGGCATTGAACGGCTGGTCATCCTGGTCTCCAAGCGGGGACATTATTCTTTGAGAAAGGCGGCGGGCATCCTGGGCCTCGGCAACCAGAACGTCATCCCCATTGATGTGGATTCAAAACGGAGTATTGATCTCAAAAAGCTGAAGGCCGCCATAAAAGATCTGACCGCCGATAAAAAAACCAGAATCATGGCCCTCATCGGCATTGCCGGGGCCACGGAAACCGGCATCATTGATCCCCTTCCGAAACTGGCCGATATCTGCCGACAGCACAAAATTTATCTTCATGTGGATGCGGCTTGGGGCGGGCCTGTGCTCTTATCGGAAAAATACAGCCCGCTTTTAAAGGGCATTGAGCGGGCCGATTCCGTGACCATTGACTGCCACAAACAATTCTATATGCCCATGAGTTCGGGCATGGTCTATTTTAAGGACCCCAGGGCTCTGGACACCATTGTCTACCATGCCCGGTACGTGATCCGGCCCGGCAGCGTGGATCTGGGCATCAAAACCCTGGAAGGGTCCAGGGAAGCCAATTCCCTGATCCTGGACAGCGCCCTCAAGATCATGGGGTCAAAGGGCTATGCCTTGATGATCGAGCACGGCATTGAAACGGCCAAGCTCTTTGCCAGAAAAATCAAAAAAAGACCCCTTTTCCAGCTCGTCACCGAACCCAAGCTGAACATCCTGACCTATAGGATGATCCCGCCCCATATCCGAAAAAAACTGGAAACGGCTGATATGGAAGAACGCCAGAAACTGGATGCCGTTCTGGACGAGATCAATATTAAAATCCAGAGAATCCAGAGGGAGGCCGGGAAAAGCTTTGTCTCCCGGACCCGGCTCAGGAATCTCCCGGATGATCCCCACAATGTCGTGGTCTTAAGATCCGTCATGATGAACCCCATGACGACGGGCCGGATCCTGGATGAAATCCTGGACGAACAGGAAGCCATACTTCACAGCCTGTCGGAACCATAAGGCCTGAATTTTTTTTTAACCATTCAAGGACAGAAAGGTCATGAAGGGGGTCTTTATGAACTATCAGATGGTTCATTTTTCAGAAATCGGATCGCTTTGTACCTCATTACAATTTCTTTCTTTTTCTGAGGCTTATTTATATTCTGCTGCATATCTTTGTTCTCAAAAGGCTAATCCCGATGATCAACTTAATCGCTATCCGAGAGACACAAAAGGGAACCCTTGGAATGGCATCTATGCGTTTGAGCCTGAACATGTCTGATGTTTTTTTTAAAAACTTTAACCTTCCCGAGCCCCATATCCATCTGGGGGTGGGTAGCGGCACCCATGCCCGGCAGACCGGCAATGTCATGATCGCCTATGAGCAGGTGCTGATGGCAGAGCGGCCGGACTGCTCAAGGACCTGTCCGCCACCATGCCGAACATTATTTTAAATGACCGGCAGATCTGCGATTTTGAACTTCTGGCCACAAGGGTGTTCTCCCCCTAAAAGGGTTCTGACCCAGATGGATTATGAATCTTCTGCCGCTGGCCATGCGCATGGCAGGTCCCAGGGAAGCCATCCTGCACATGATCATCGGCAAAAATTTC
>JAABTB010000037.1 GCA_011390085.1 Desulfobacula sp. | reverse complement strand
TTGAAGACGAATTCCAGATGGCCGGGGATGTACCGGAATCGGCAGACGCAATTTCCTTTACCGGCACCGATATCCAGAAACGGATCAGGGCCGGCAAAAAGAGCCCGGGCTGTTAAAGGGATTCACCGGTGTGGATGATCCCTTGGGTTGCGAAAAGTTTATGTTGGGCGTATTATTTTGTCATGGATTTATGAAATCCGTGGGAGGGGTATGATTTAGACCCTGATCAAGACTTGCATTAATTCGTGTTTTAGGCATAATATTCCCCTTTACATCTGATTTGTTCCTATTCTGCACATGAAAGGAACAGATGTCAAGAATTCCTGATTTCTTGGCTGTGCCTTTCAACAATCCACCTTACACCTGATTTTTTTCTCAAACCAGGCCGCTACAGCCTGTTCGATCCGTATCAGCTTGTCAGAGGGAGGAAGGGTCCGGCAGATCGACGCCACATAGCCGTGAACCCGCCCACATACTGGTTAAACCAATTTCTGAATATATCGTTTTTCATTTTCACCCAATCATTCGGCAGTTCTGATTTCCTACGAAATCCTTTATCCATGGAATCACAAACAAATGATTTCAATATGGGTTGCCAATCACTAACACAAATTGTATATTTGTGGGCCATAAATTTATGTTCGCACCGGCAAATTCTTACCGGACTTGCCGGGACAAGGAAAATGGGAGACCTTGCTTGAAAAAAATCATCATTTTGGTTTTATTATCGGTATTCTGTCATGGTTTTTGTTTTGCTGAAACGGAAAAAGAACTCTTTGAGAATGGTGTCCTTCTTTTCAAGCAAGGCCAGTATCAGGAAGCGATTGACAAATTTTCACGCCTCATTGAAATCGCTCCCGGCAATCCCGATGCCTATAAAAACCGGGGTGTCTGCTATATGAAACAGGAAAAATTCGATCCGGCCATTTCGGATTTTGAAAAGGCAAGGGAATTGTTTCCCGAATTAAAAGGCCTCTACAGCAACCTTGGGGTTGCCTGGTATTATAAGAAAGAATATGAAAAGGCCCTTCAAAATCATGATATTGAAATAGAAATGAACCCTGAAAATTTCATCGCCCATTTCAACCGGGCTCTTTGCCTTGTCGAACTTCAACGCGAGAAGGATGCCCTTGATGCGCTTGACAAAGCACTGGATCTGAACCCTGATTTTTACTGGGCCCTCTGCTACAGGGGGGATCTGCTGGCCCGGACCGGAGAAATTGAAAAGGCGATTGAATCCTATAAAGACGCATTTCAGAACGACCCGGAGAATACCTATGCCAAAGAAAAACTGACTCTGCTTAAAGCAGAAAATAAAGAAAAGGAAACCCATCCTGCCATTCATAAGAATTCCAGTGCAACACTTTCACTGCAGACAGGCGCATTTCTAAACCGAGCCAATGCGGACAAGGTGAAAACAAAAATGATTGAGAACGGATTTGACGCCGATATCCTTATCCTGAAAGATTCAAAAGGCCGGGACTGGTATCTTGTCCGGTCAGGCAGCTATTCCTCTGCTCAGGAGGCAAAGAAAGATGCGGCGGCCATAAAGATAAAACTTGGGGTCGTACCGGGCATCTGTCCCTCCGGCGACTGGTAAACCGTCAGGAAAGGTCAGGAAATCACAATTTTCCGATCAGACGGAAAACCGGATATTCAGGATATCCCCGTCTTCCACCACATAGTCTTTGCCTTCAACATAAATTTTGCCGAGTTTTTTCAGCTCTGCTTCACTGCCTTTTTCCATGAGTTCGTCGTATTTGAACACCTCGGCCCGGATAAAGCCCCGTTCAAGATCGGAATGGATCACGCCTGCCGCTTTGGGCGCTTTCGAACCCTTCCGGAGCAACCACTGGCGGACCTCATCCTTTCCCACCGTAAAAAATGAAATCAGGTTCAAAGATTTCAGGCAGAGTTTGGTCAGGCTTTCAAGGGCGGTTTCCTGTATGCCGAGATCCTTCAGGAATTCTTCTTTTTCCTCTTTTGTATCCAGAAGGGCAATCTCCGCTTCCACCTTGGCCGAGACCAGCATGACCTCTATCATCAGGCCTTCACATCGTTCTCGAAAGGCTGACAGGACACCGTCATTGGCGAGATCATGCTCCGACACATTCACGGCAATGACCAGTTTTTTCCGGGTGATAAAGGGATAGCTTCTGATCATCTTTTCTTCATCTTCGCTCAGCTCAATCATCCTCAAAGGCTTTTCAGACTCCAGAAAATCCTTTAATTTGTTCATCAGAACCAGTTCTTTCTGCTGATCTTCATCCTTTATCTTTTTCACCATGGCGGAAAGCCGTTCGATCCGTTTTTCGGCAAATATCTGGTCGTGGAGAATCAGCTCGGAATTGACCATGTCAAAATCCCGCAAAGCGTCCACAGACCCCCCGGCATGGTAAATGGCTTCATCTTCAAAGGCCCGGACCACATGGCAGACGGCATCCATATCGGCGATATCCTTGAAAATGTCTCCCTTTGAGATGGTTTCCGCCTCCATCCGGGGCAGGAGCACCAGATCAATCCTGGCCCTGACATTTTTTTTGGGCTCATAGAGGTCTACCAGTGTATCAAACCTTGAATCAATGATATCTGCTGCACCGGGCAAGGGTTTGGATGATTTGGAGGCATCTTTGACCTCATTTCCCGTCAAGATCTGAAACAACATTTTTTTGCCTGTCTGGGGCAGACCGATAATTCCTACCTTCATATTTCCGTCATATCCTTTTGTTTAATAAAATTTTACATCACACGGAAAATCATATATCAGATTTATGATGAATTAAACAGCAGAAATAAGGAGTCGATGTGCCTGAAAACCTCTATGCCCCGCCTTTTCTTTTTGGAAACGGCCATGTCCAGACCATATTTCCTGTGCTTTTCCGGAAAGTGGAGGGCATCCTGTATGAACGAGAAAGAATTGCCACCGTTGATACGGATTTTCTGGACCTTGACTGGTCCGTCAAGGGTCATGACCGCCTGGCCGTCATCTCCCACGGCCTTGAAGGAGATAGCCGCAGGGCCTATGTCAAGGGTATGGTCAAAGCCGTCAATGACGGTGGCTGGGATGCCCTGGCATGGAATTACCGCTCCTGCAGCGGGGAGCCCAACCGCCTGCTGAGATCCTATCACAACGGCGTCACCGATGATCTTTCCCGGGTCATTGACCATGCAGGGGGCAAACGCCCTTATAAGGAAATTGCCTTGATCGGGTTCAGCCTCGGTGGTAACCTGACTCTTCTTTATCTTGGACGGGAGACGCCGAACCCCATGGTCAAAAAAGCAGCGGTGTTTTCCGTGCCCTGTGATCTAACAGAAAGTGCAAAGGCTCTGGCAAAACCTGTGAACAGGCTTTATATGAAACGGTTTCTGATCCTGCTCCATGAAAAGATCAAGGCCAAGATGAAACTCATGCCCGGCCTCATGGACGACAAAGGCTATGGCGACATCAAGGACTTCAAGGCCTTTGACGACCGGTATACAGCCCCCATCCACGGGTTTAAAAGCGCGGAAGACTATTGGGAAAAATGCTCCAGCAAACCCTATCTTCCCCATATCCGGATCCCCACCCTCATCGTCAACGCCGGCAATGACCCGTTTTTACCGGAAGCCTGCTTTCCTGTTCAAGAGGCCCGGGCCAATAAGCATATCAGCCTTCTCATGCCCAAATCCGGAGGCCATGTGGGGTTTGTCTCTTTTAACCGGCAAAACCTTTACTGGTCGGAAAAGCAGGCTGTGGATTTTCTCAACAGGGCTGGCGTGGAAAGATGAATGTTCAGGAACCAGGGATCAGGATTCAAGCCTTCCCTGGTTCCTGAAAGGGTTATGCGTTCAGGTGGCTGTATTTTTCAAGATACCGGACCGGCATTTTCAAGGCATCCCGCCGGAAAGGTTCGGCCAGGACTTCTTCCCCGCCCTGGATAATGGCATTGATCACGCAGGGACGGCCCGAGGCCACGGCATCCCTGACCACATCCCCGACTTCCCGGTAGTCTTCAACCCGGTAGCCTTTTGCGCCCATATCTTCGGCAAGCTTTGCATAATCCGGGTTTGAAAGCAGGTTGGCCCCCACAAACCGGTTGTTGTAATAATCAATCTGGTTTTTCTTTTCAGCTCCCCATTCAAAATTATTGGCCACAATGGCAATCACAGGAATGTTTTCCCGGACAGCCGTCATGACTTCGGCAATTCCGCTGATCCCATAGGCGCCATCCCCCTGGAAGGCAAAAACAGCCTTGTCCGGGCAGCCAATTTTAGCGCCCAGGGCCGCTCCATAGGCAAACCCGCAGTTTCCCCAGGAAAGGGCCGAGATATGCTGACGGATACCGGTGAATTTCAGATAGGCATTACACATGGAGGAATTGTTGCCGATATCGGTGGCCACAATGGAGCCTTTGGGCATGGCCTTTGTCAGTTCCTGCAAAAACCGTCTCGGGTGCATGAGCTTATTGGTTGAGGCCGACCAGGTGTCCAGTTCCTTGTTCCAGATGCCTTTTTCTTTTTCGACATCGGCCAGCCGGTCTGCATCCGATTTCATACCCGGCTTCAAGGTTTGGATGATTCTGAGAAGCTCGTCTGCATATTCTTTGGCATCGGCAATACTGGCCACATCCACCCGCTTTGACAAGCCCAGGACCTTTGCATTGGCATCCACCTGGATAATCTTTGCTGTTTTGGGCCAGTATTCCATATCGTATTGGGGAAGGGTCCCAAAGGGCCCGAGCCGGGAACCCAGGGCCAGGACCACATCGGCTTTGGCAATGGTTCTCATGGCGGCCTTGGAGCCGCAATACCCGATGGGGCCGCAGGAGAGCGGATGATCACCGGGAAAGGTATCATTATGCAGATAGGAATTGACCACGGGTGCAGTCAGGTATTCGGCCAGGGCCGTGACTTCCTTTAAAGCGTCGGCCTGGGATACCCCGCCGCCGGACAGGATCACCGGGTATTTGGCGCCCACCAGAAGCTTTGCCGCGGCTTCAAGGGCCTGACGTGATCCGATCCCCCTGGATAAAACCATGGTGGGATAGATCTCGTCCTCGCAGATGCCGTAAAAATAATCCCGGGGGATATTTAAATGTGTGGGGCCGTTTTCCAGTTTGGCCCGGTAAAAACACTGCCGGCTCAGTTCAGCCATTCTTTCGGGCCGGTTGACCCGGACCTGGTAAACGGTCTGTTTTTCAAACATGGCCATTTGATCAATCTCCTGGAACCCGCCGGTACCGATTCCCATGGACCCTGTTTCAGGGGCGATGGCCACCACCGGGGAATGTGCCCAATAGGCAGCCGTCATGGCGGAAACAAAATTGGCAGCCCCCGGACCGTTCTGGGCAATACAGACCTGGGGTTTGCCCGTCACCCGGGCAAGGCCGTCCGCTGCATGGCAGGCCGCCTGTTCATGGGCCACGGGAATAAACCGGATGCCTGCCGCCGGGAAAAGATCCAGGGCATCCATATAGGCTGATCCGACGATCCCGAATACATTTTGAACCCCTTCCGCCACCAGGGTTTCCACTAGGGCTTCACTGGGTGTCATTTTCTGTTTTGTCATATTTTTTGCTCCTCTTATTCATCTAATTCTTTTTTAAACCGGCCGGTCATCAACTGCTCATAGAGACCCGGAGAAAGCCTTGAAACAAGGTATCCCAGTTTCCCCATAAAGGTGAGAACCAGCATGGTTTTCTTTTTTTCGATCCCTTCTAAAATCTGTTTTGCCACATTCTCGGGAGTATCCTCAGTCCCCACTCGGGTCTGTTCATGGGCGGCAAGCCTGCCGTCACATCCCAGGGCCCGGGTCTGAAGGTTGGTCCGGATAAAACCGGGGCAGACGATCATGACATGGACCCCCTTGTGGCGCAGCTCACACCGAAGCGAGGTGAACATCCCGTGAAGGGCGTGCTTGCTGGCACTGTATCCGGTCCTGCCCAGCAGAGGGGCCACCCCGGCAATGGATTCATTCACAATGATGATGCCTTTGGCCCGGATCAACGCCGGTAAGGCGG
>JAABTB010000369.1 GCA_011390085.1 Desulfobacula sp. | reverse complement strand
TTCGGCCAGGTCCAGGGCCCGGACCATGTCTTGGGAAGAAAATCCGGGGCTGGAGATCAGGGTGTACGGCGGGTGGGGGTCATAGTTGAGCCCCATTTCCCGGCTTTTTTTTCTGAAGGCCGTACCCGGCAGCACCAAGAGGGGAAAGACCTGGAGATGGTCGTAAAGGCCATAGTCATGGACAAAATCAAGGGTTCTTTCAAACCCTTCCAGGGTATCTCCGGGCAGACCGAAAATCAGGTCCACAGTGGGGGCGATACCTTGATGTTGGAGGGCCTTTACCCCGGAAAGAAAGACCGGAAGACGGGTGGGCCGGTTCATCTGTTTCAAGGCCGGGGGATTGGTGGACTGAAGGCCCACTTCAAAGCCTGTAAACCCTGCTTTTCTGAAAAGTTCCGCCATATGGTCATCCACGGATTCAGCCCGGATCTCGCTGGTGAGGGCGAGCTTCCCGGATCGGTTCAGACCGGCGATCTTTTCCAGCAGGGCGGGAAGACCGGGTCTTGAATTCAGGGACGGGTCCAGAAGATAGACTTCTTCCACCCCTTGGTCCAGAGCATGGGCCATCCCGTCCAGCACAATCCCATCCTCGGCCATGCTGAGGGTTTTCCGGGATTTATGGTAGTAGCAGAACCCGCATCGGTAAGGGCAACCCCTCTGGGTTTCAATCAGCATGAAATTTTCGGCTCCGAGCTCAAGAAAACCATTCACGTAAGGGCTGCCAAGGCCCAGATAAGAAATCCCGGACCGGTCCCTGATTTGCCCCTTTTTCCAGAGAGCCTCGTCCGTAAGAAACCTTCTGAAAAAGCCCTCTCCTTCTCCATATACATAAACATCAACAAAGGGGGAGCGGGAATGTTCATTATCCGGCGTAATCTCGGGACCACCGAAAATGATCCGGGTCTGAATTTTTTCCTTTATTTTTTCCGCCAGATAAAGGGAGCGGTCCAGGTTCCAGGAAAAAACCGTAAACCCCAGGACATCGGGATGGTATTCGGTAACAGCCTTAATCAGGGCACCGTCACCGGCATGGGAGGCCAGGGGCTCCGGCAGAATATCCACCCTAAGATCCGGGATACCGGCGGCGGCCTGTTTGAGACAGGCCGCACCCAGGGGGATATTGCCTGTCTTTAAGCCTAAATTGAGCCGGGGTATGGGAAGCTGGATCAGAAGCACTTTCACCCCGTCAGCCTAATATAATCCCCGGTTAAAAACAAGCTCAAGATCAGGCCTTAAGAAAATTTCTTACAATAAGATCAGAACCTTTCCGACTTCAAACTTTTTTAAATAAGAATAGATATCCATCCAATATAAAATTTTTTATTTTCCATATTTTTTTGTGTTTAATATCCATTGCCAAAGGGGCTTGGAAATTAAACATAATTTCTAACCAAAGGAGATTCAAATGAGAACAAAACTTCTGTTAGCGGTCATTTTTGCCACGTTTTTCGCCTTCGCAGCAACAGCCATGGCCGAACCTATTGTGATCAAATTCAGCCATGTGGTGGCGGTTGACACACCCAAGGGCCAGGCTGCCGAATACTTTAAGAAACTGGCCGAAGAGCGCACCAAGGGAGCGGTGACCATTCAGGTGTACCCCAACAGCCAGCTCTACAAAGACAAGGAAGAGATGGAAGCCCTTCAATTGGGTTCAGTGGACATGCTGGCCCCCTCCCTGGCAAAATTTGCCCCCCTGGGAGTGAAGGAATTTGAAGTTTTTGACCTGCCTTTTATTTTTAACGGGTATGAGGATCTTCACAAAATCACCACCGGACCTGTCGGCAAAAAACTCCTGAACATGCTGGAAGTCAAGGGAATCCAGGGCCTGGCCTACTGGGACAACGGGTTCAAGGTCATGAGCGCCAATAAAGCGCTCAAAACCCCGGCCGATTTCAAAGGGTTAAAAATGCGCATCCAGTCCTCCAAGATTCTCGATGCCCAGATGCGGTCGCTGGGAGCCATTCCCCAGGTCATGGCCTTTTCCGAAGTGTACCAGGCCCTCCAGACCGGTGTGGTGGACGGGACAGAAAACCCGCCTTCCAATCTTTACACCCAGAAAATGCATGAGGTCCAGAAATATGTCACTTTTTCCAACCACGGGTATCTGGGATATGCCGTCATTGTAAACAAAAAATTCTGGGCAGGCCTGCCGGCCGATATCCGAACCCAGCTTGAAGGCGCCATGGTTGATGCCACCGTCTTTGCCAACAGCATTGCCAAGCAGAAGAATGAAGAAGACCTGGCCTCTGTAAAAGCCTCGGGCAAATCCGAAATCATCATGCTTTCCGACGAGGAAAGAGCAGCCTGGAAAGCCGAACTGGTAAAGGTCCACACGCAAATGGCGGACCGTATCGGCGCCGACCTGATCCAGGAAGTGTACACGGCCACCGGGTTTAAAAAATAAAATCACGGAAAGCCAAGGGCATCACTAAACAGAATGCCGGGGTACCCCTCGGCATTCTGTAATCTGCCGGGTTCAACATTTTTTTATGTGGAGGATTGTAAGGATGCTGAAATTTCTCGACCATCTGGAAGAATGGCTGGTGGCCACGCTGATTGGTGCCGCCACCGTCATCATTTTCCTGTCCGTCGTGCATCGCTATGCCAGCGGCCTGCCCATACCGGGGCTCCAGGACTGGCTCTTGTCCATTAATATGAGCTGGTCCCAGGAACTGTGCATTTATATGTTCATCTGGATGGCCAAATTCGGAGCTGCTTACGGGGTCCGTACCGGCATCCATGTCGGGGTGGACGTTTTCATCAACAGTTTGAAAGACAAGACCCGGGCCAAATTTGTCGTCATCGGCCTTTCCGGCGGCGCGCTCTTTACCGGCATCATCG
>JAABTB010000368.1 GCA_011390085.1 Desulfobacula sp. | reverse complement strand
TTTTTAAAAAATTATTAGAAGAATATCACGCAACAAAAAAAAGTCGCAACATAATTGGAGATAAACTCCTTTCCCGGGATTCAGCCGGGGGCCTCTCTGCCATATTTTCATTGACAAAGATCCGCTTTTCGGCCTAATCCTAGCCAAGGCGGCCGTCATGGACGACCGGAAAAGAAAGGATATCCATAATGAAAATTGATGTTAACACGTTGAAAGATTCAAATGAATTCTTAAATCTGTTGCTGGCCAATATCGACACGGCTGTGTTTATCGCAGATGAGCGACTGAAAATATACCAGTTTAACGACAGTTTTTTAAGCCTGTTCAGACGGTCCGATGAAGCCATGGTGCAAATGACCTTTGGCATGGCCTCCGGGTGCATCAATGCCGTCCGGGAAAACAAACCCTGCGGAGAAACCTCTGCCTGCCGGAACTGCATCCTGAAACGATCTCTCATCGACAGCCTGTCCATCCGGGAACCCCATGAAAAAAAACTCCTGGAGCGGATCTTTTATATCCATGGGCAGCCCGTCAAAAAATATCTGGAATTCACCTCCCGGCCCATCGTGTTTCAGGACCGTCGAATGATCCTGGTTTTCATCTATGATGTCACAAAAATTGAACTGTCAAAAATGGAGCTGGAAAAAAAGCAGCGACAAATTGATATGGACCTTGAAAAAGCAGCGGAAATCCAGAAGAATCTCCTGCCCCAGAGCCTTCCCGAGATCCCGTCCATTTCCATTCACTGGTTTTTTGAGCCCTGCCGGATGGTGGGCGGGGATATCTTTCATATCTACAAAGAAGACGACCGGCACATCAGCGCCTATATCCTGGATGTCTGCGGGCACGGCGTATCTGCCGCCCTCATCGCCGTCACGGTCAAGCAATTCCTGGACCAGCTCCATGCCCAGGGTCTGTACCGGGGAGAGCCCTTCCCGCCTGAAAAAATATTGAACCGTTTGGAAGCCGAATTTCCCTTTGAGCGCTTTGACTGCTATTTCACCATTGTTCACGTCCTATTGGACCTTCGGACCGGGACCCTCCTATATGGGTGCGCCGGTCATGTCCCGCCCGTGGTGGCCGGCCGGAACCACAGGGTTAAAGTCCTGGACCGGCACGGCACCATTATCGGTATAGGCCAGGACCCGCCGCTGAAACAGTATGCAACAAAACTGCTGCCGGGCGACAAACTGATTTTATATACGGATGGCTTGATCGATTATTTCGGCCCCAAAGGGCAGGCCGACAACAAGAATGAATTTTACAGCCTCCTTAAAACCATATCGGATAAGCCTTGTAAGGAGATTGTAACCGAGGTTGTGGCGGCCTTGAAAAGAATCCGGGGTCAAAAAGCGATTGATGATGATATCAGCCTTCTGGCCATTGAATACAATGGATACCAGGCCTGATCCGGCAAGAAAGGACCCCTATGAAAAAGAAAATTCTCGTATCCAGAAAATACCCCGAGGCCGGGATCAGCCTGTTGAGGGAACAGGGCTTTGACCTGACCCTCTGGGAAAAGGACAGGCCCATGACCCCCATAGAACTGGCAGATCTGGCCAAAGATCACCAGGCCCTGGTCTGCACCCTGACGGACCGGATTGACCGGGACTTTCTGGAAAAATGCCCCCATCTGGACATCATTTCGCAGTTTGCTGTGGGCTATGACAATATCGATATTGCCGTTGCCACCCGCCTGGGCATTCCCGTGGGATATACGCCGGGGGCCATGACCGAGGCCACGGCAGACATTGCCTTTGGCCTCATGATCGCCGTGGCCAGAAAAATGTTTTTCATGCACAAGACCATTATGGCCGGCCAGTGGGGATATTTCAATCCAACGGGTCACCTCGGCATGGAACTCACGGCCAAAACCCTGGGGATATTCGGGCTGGGCCGCATCGGTTTCAGTCTGGCAAAACGCTGCAAAGCCGCCTATGGCATGAAGATCCTCTATCACAACCGGACCCGGAACACGGCAGCGGAACAGGCCCTTGGCGCGGTCCGGGTTGAATTCGACAAGCTTTTAGTCCAAAGCGATATCCTGTCGGTTCATTGCGCCCTGACACCGGAAACAAAACAGATTTTCAATGAAACGGCCTTCAGGAAAATGAAACCTTCCGCCATCTTCATCAATACGGCCAGGGGCCCGATCCATCATGAAGGGGACCTGATTCAAGCACTAGGGCAAGGCCATATCTGGGGGGCCGGACTTGATGTCACAGATCCTGAACCCATGAAGCCGGACAATCCCCTGCTCTCTATGGAAAATGCCTGCGTTCTTCCCCATGTGGGCTCCGCCACCATGGAAGCCCGGAACCGGATGTCCGTCCTGGCCGCCATGAATATCATCCAATTTTACAACACCGGCAAAGTCCCCCATATCGTGAATCCCGAAGTCCTGAAACCATGAAGCTGGAAATTCTTAAGAGAATGCGACGGGTGGCCCAGGATATTTTTTACGAGGGCCTGGCTGCCGTTGACCCGGAAACCTGTATCCATCGATGCTGCTCAATTCAGCCCGGGCCGTTGAAGTCCTCTTAAGGGACAGGATCACGGCAGGGCTTGTTATTTTTTGTTTTTTTTATAAAACAGTTGGTGAAGTTTTTTATAAGAATCATTCATAAAAAACCCTGTCAAAATGCCCTGCCCATACCCAAGCACCTTTGTGTTAAGCATAAAATGACAAAAATTGTCACGGGATTAGCCGTAAATCGCCAATCCCGGACACTGCATCATCTTTTTTTTCTCACTGCTGCGCTCATCCCCAACAGACCCATTCCCAGCATCAGCAAGGTCGCCGGTTCCGGCACCACAGCCTTAGACACCCCGCCTTCAATGAT
>JAABTB010000367.1 GCA_011390085.1 Desulfobacula sp. | reverse complement strand
AATGCTGGGAGAGGACACCATTGATTGTGCCATCCGGGATGACCGGTATGAAAACGATACGACCAAACGATTTTTTGAAGAATTTATTGATGACGGGATCGTTCTTTTCATGAGCTATGCCACCGGCGGTAACCTGGCCCTGAAACGGGATTTTGAAGAAATTAAGATACCCGTTGTTCCGGCATCCTATCATGAGGGTCTCATCGTTGATGCACATTATACCTTCATGCCCGTGGCCACCTATTCTGAAAATACCGTCGGATTGGCCGAATATGTGGTAGAGAATCATAAAGACGGCGGCGTTCCCAAGGTTGCCTTTTTTATTCATCCCTCGGCCTTTGGCCGGGGCCCCCTGGAAGATACCCAGAAAGCCGTTGCCGCAGGCCTGAAAATGGAAATTGTCGAAACGGTCGAACATGGAAAGGACCTTGACAATAGTGCCATGCTTCAGCGCCTCATCAGCAAGGGCGTTCAATATGTCCTCTGCCACACGGTTCAATCCCCTGTCGCCACCATGCTGACCGATGCCCAGCGCCTGGGCCTGGCTGCCAAATCCTTTGGTGAAAAAGACAAACTGACCTTCCTCGGCGCCCATTATACCGGCGGCAACGACCTCATTGCCCTTGCCGGGGCAGCCACCGAAGGCTTTTTCTGGGCCTGTTCCTATAATCTGACCTCGGAAAACAATGAAGGGGCCAAAAAACAGTTGGATCTGGCCAAAAAATACGGCCGTGACGACAAAGCTGCCAATTCCCATAATTACGGCGCCGGCATCCTGGCCGCCCAGATTGCCACGGAAGCCATCAAGATGGCAAAAGCCGCCAAGCTGGAAGTAAACCGGGAAAACCTGTATAAGATGCTCAACGACATGAAATTTGATTCCTTTGTGGCAGCCGGCCCGGTAACCTTCTCCAAAACCGAACGGATCGGGGTTGACATCCAGAATATTTATGTGGCTGAAGGCGGAAAATTTAAGAAAATCAAATCCGTTGAATCTGAATTTATCAAAAAAGTCAGAGCCGGCCGATAGGTTTTCATGCGTTTTACAAAGTGAACTCATCTTACCGGGAATCAGTCAATTCCCGGTAAGAATAACCCCCTAACCAGAGAAAGTGCATATGGGAAACAATCTGCTTGAAGTCAACAATATTGAAGTGGTTTACAATGATATCATCCAGGTGCTTCGCGGTGTCAGTCTCAATGTCCCCGAGGGCAGCATTGTTGCCCTTCTCGGAACCAACGGGGCCGGCAAAACCACTACGTTGCGGGCCGTCAGCGGCCTGCTAAAACCGGAAAACGGCGCTATCAAGGAAGGGTATATCAAATTTAACGGCAAAGAAACCACACAATTTTCAGGTACGGATATTGTAAAACTCGGCGCCGTCATGGTGCCCGAAGGCAGACGGGTATTCAAACACCTGACCGTCAACGAAAATATCCTGGTGGGGTCCATTACCCGGAAAGACGGGTCTGCCAAAATCCGGGAAGACAATGAACTCATGTATAAACATTTCCCCAGGCTCTCCAAGGTGACCAATCGGATGGCCGGGTACAGCTCGGGCGGAGAACAGCAGATGATCGCAATTGCCAGGGCCTTGATGGCGTCCCCCCGGATGCTGATGCTGGATGAGCCTTCCCTGGGGCTTGCGCCGCTTCTGGTCAAAGAAATATTTGATAATATTCAGAGAATCAACAAAGAATTGAAAACCACCATCCTGGTTGTAGAACAGAACGCAAAGGTCGCCCTTGCCGTGTCCGATTATGCCTATATCATGGAATCGGGCAAAATCGTTCTGGAAGGCCCTTCCACGGAATTGCAGAACAATCCGGATGTCAAGGAATTTTATATGGGGATCACCAAGGGCGGCGGCAGGAAATCCTTTAAAAACGTGAAATCTTATAAACGCCGCAAACGCTGGATGTAGACTGTAATCTCAAGGAGTTCGATATGAAGATACTGGTTGGGTATAATGGCGGTGAAGTCGGAAGGCTGACCTTGTCCCTTGCAAGGGATTATGCAAGGATGGCCAATGCGTTTGTATATATCATCACCTCCATGGAAGGGGGAGCTTCTGAAAAACAGTCGGACATTATCAAGGCTGAAGAAGAACTGGATGCCGCACGAAAGCTCATGAAAGATTCAGGAGTGCCGCATGATGCCCAGCAGAGCGTCCGGGGCTTTTCCGCAGGAGAAGATATAGTCCGGTTTGCCGAAGAAAATGAGATCGATCAGATCTTTCTCGGCATCAAGAAAAAATCCAAAGCCCAGAAAGCCATCCTGGGTTCCACGGCCCGCTATGTCATTTTAAAGGCTCCCTGCCCGGTCACCACCATCAAATTCGAACTGGACACCATCAAAATGGAAACCCTCCTTAGGGACCGGCGGATCCTGGTGGTGGACGACGAGCCCGATATCCTTGAAACTGTTGAAGAACTCCTGGACATGTGCGCCATCGACAAGGCTGCCACCTTTGAAGAAGCCAAAAAACTCCTGGAGAAGAACCGGTATGATGTGGCCATCCTGGATATCATGGGCGTCTCCGGATATGATGTGCTGGAACTGGCCCGCCAAAAGGACATCCCGGCCCTCATGCTGACGGCCCACGCCCTGACCCCGGAAAACCTCAAGGAATCCATTGTAAAAGGCGCAGACTCCTATATTCCCAAGGATGAGCTGGCCAACCTGGTCCGCCATGTGACCGACGTCATCAAGGCCCGCATCGAAGGCCGCCAGGGCTATGGCGCCTGGTTTCGAAACCTGAAACCCTTCTTTGACAAGGCCTTCGGCAAAGACTGGCGGGATCGGGACCGGAATTTCTGGAATTCCTTTGACGATAAATACG
>JAABTB010000366.1 GCA_011390085.1 Desulfobacula sp. | reverse complement strand
GTCATCAAAAACCATATTTGGACAAATTATAGGAACAAAATGCAGGCCAAACATATTCTTCTGGTCAATGATGATAAAGCCGGACTCGATCAGTTGGCGGCACTTATAAACGCTTTGGGCTTTCTTCAGGTGTCACTAGCTGAGGGAGGGGTTGGCGCCTGGGTTGCCCTGAAATCAAAGAAACCGGATTGTGTCATCAGTGCATATGAAATGAAGGAAATGTCCGGCCTTGCGCTTCTGAGGATTATCCGGCGGGAAGAGGGAGTTTCCGACACCCCGTTTTTTCTGACGGACAATGCCTTTACAAAAATAAAAGTGCTCCGGGCCGGGCAAACCGGTGTGTCCGGCCTTTTTGTCATCCCCTACGATGAAAAACGAATTGCCGAGAAGCTGGCTTTGGCCCTTGAAAATAAAAACGAACCTGTTATCCAAAAGGCCATGAAAACAATGAACGACGGGTTGCAGTTTATGGAGAAAAAAGAATATGATAAGGCCCTTGAAGTTTTTACAAGCCTCGTCCATCAAAAAGAGAATCCTGAATACTATTTTAATATCGGTTATATCAAAACTTCCCAGGGCAAGCACAGCGAAGCCATTGAAGCCTTTTCCATGGCCACGAAATTAGACCGGCTTTTTGCCAGGGCCTATGAAGAAATGGGAAGGGTCTATCGGCTATTAGGGGACCTTGCCAAAGCAGAAGAGTATATGCGGCTGGCAGCCGAGATTTATATGGATACTGAGAAACTAGGGGCAGCCGAAGATATTCTAAATGAAATTCTTGAATCCGGCACCAATTCTCTCAATGTATTTAACACCCTCGGGGTGTTGTATCGAAAAAAAGGGGAGCCGAAAATTGCCCTTTCCCATTATCATAAGGCATTGAAAATCCATCCGGATGAGCCCTATATCTATTATAATATGGGCCGGCTTCATCTGGACATGAAAGAAACCGAAAAAGCCAAGGAATTTTTTAAGACAGCGCTTGAAAAAGATCCTGGTTTTGAAGAGGCAAAACAGGTCATCAAAGCCATCGATCTGGGTTTGGTTTAGAATTCCTCACAGGTCTGAGCCCTGTTTTTTGGTTTCAAGGGTTTCCCATCTTTCGTAAAGCGCCTGAACCCGCTCCTGGGCATCTTTGAGCAGAGAACAAAAATGGTTCATTTTGTCCATGCTGTTGATCACCTCACTCTCCTGCAATTTGCCGGCGATTTCTTCAATCTCGGTTTCCGCATCCAGTATTTTTTCTTCAATATGATCCAGTTCAAATTTTTCCTTAAATGAAAAACCAATGACCTTAGGCGGTTTTTTCTTTTCAGATTTTTTATTTTTTTCAGGCTTTTCCTGAATCGTTTCCCGGTGTTTGATCACCTGATCAAAATTGGCAAAAAAATGGCCACCCGACCTTGGGTCCAGATAAAGGATCCGGTGGCAGACTTTGTCCATGAGATAGCGGTCATGGGATACAATGACAACAGCGCCTGAAAATTGCCGGATGCTTTCTTCAAGGACTTCCAGAGACAGGATATCAAGGTCGTTTGTGGGTTCGTCCAGAAGCAGGACATCACAGGGGGTCAGCATGATATTGGCCAGAAGGATGCGTGCCTTTTCTCCGCCGGAAAGCTTTTTGACCGGCATATCCAGTTGATCCGGCATGAAGAGAAATCGCTTGGCCCAGGTCACAATATGGATGCTGGCGCCCTTATAATTCACACTGTCGCCGCCGGCAGGATTCAATGCCTCTTTCAACATTAATTCAGGATTCAGTTTTGAACGGTTCTGATCAAATACGGCCAGCTTTAATTCCTGGACCCATTCGAGTTTTCCTTCATCCGGTAGAATCTTTTTTTCAAGAATCGATAAAAAAGTGGATTTTCCTGTGCCGTTTTCTCCCACCACCCCCAGAACGAATTTAGGTCCCAGTTCAAAACTGATATCTGAAAACAAGGGCTTGCCGTTGATGATCTTTTTCAATTGCCAGGCCCTTAAAAGCGATTTTGTCCTCCGGCCCGTGGAATCAAAATCAATATCAAGGGTTGCCAAAGCTTTGTTCCTCTCCTTTACGGCATACAATTCCATCCTGAGATTCCGGGCCTGTTCAATTCTGTATTTAGCCTTTGTGCTTCTGGCCTTTGCCCCTTGCCTGAGCCATTCATCTTCCCTTCTCATCTTGCCGGCCAGAGAAACCTGTTGTTTTTCCTGGGCCAGGAGAAAATTTTGCCGCTCTTTTTCAAAGGTTTTATATTGGCCCTGGATTTTAAAATATCCGGACGGGTAATACTGGCCGATTTCCATGATATGGTAACAGATATTTTCAAGAAAGGACCGGTCATGACTGACCACAATATAGGAAAACCGTGCGGATTTTAAGGTTTCCTCCAGCCATAGTATCCCTGTAATGTCCAGGTGATTGGTGGGTTCGTCCAATAAGAGAAGGTCCGGCTGCCGACAGAGGGCCCGGGTAATGGCCAGCTTTTTTTTCCATCCGCCGGATAATTCCAAAGCCCTCAGGTGCGGGTCCGGGAATCCGGTCGTCCCCAAGGCTTTCTGAACAATCCGGTGGTTTTCTTTTTCATCATGGGAATTTTCTTTTAAACCATCATACAGATGCTCTTCAATGGTTCGGTCCGGATTCAACCGGTCCTCCTGAGGAAGATAAACAATTCTCAATCCGGTTTTGGTGATCAATTCACCCGTATCCGGTTGAACTTCTCCTCCGATCAATTTTAACAGGGTGGATTTTCCGGACCCATTCATGCCGATGAGGCCCAGCTTCTCGTTTAATTTAAAATCAAAGGAAAGGTCCTGGAACAGGGTGTCGTCCCCATAGGTTTTAGAAACATTTTTCAGGCTGAATATCAGGCTCATGCA
>JAABTB010000365.1 GCA_011390085.1 Desulfobacula sp. | reverse complement strand
CCCTTCGTCTGGTCGCCTGGGAAACCACAAGGCGGTGCAATCTTGCCTGCAAACACTGCAGAGCCTTAGCTGAAGACCATCCCTATGACAATGAGCTGGATACACAAGCTTCTTTTAAATTGCTCCAACAGATCCGGGAGGTCGGAGAACCCATCATCATTCTGACCGGCGGTGAACCGCTGCTTCGTCCTGATATTTTTGACATCGCCGCCTTTGGGACAAAAATAGGCCTGCGCATGGTCATGGCGCCCAACGGCACCCTGATTACCAAAGAGAGCGCCGGAAAGATGAAAGATTCCGGTATAAAAAGGATCAGCATCAGCCTGGACGGGTCAACTCCTGAAACCCATGACGCCTTTCGAGGGGTTGAGCATGCCTTTGAAAAAGCCCTTCAAGGCATCCAATTCGCCAAGGAGGCCGGCATTGAATTCCAGATCAACACCACCATTACAAAAACCAATCTCACCGAGATCCCGAAAATTCTGAAGCTGGCTGAATCGTTGGGCGCCGCGGCCCACCATATTTTCCTGCTGGTCCCCACCGGCCGTGGAAAATACATTCTGGACGGTGAGATCAATGCTGTGGAATACGAAGAGACCCTGAACTGGTTTTATGATCAGAGAGAAAAAGTCAACCTTCAGCTTAAGGCCACCTGTGCGCCCCATTATTACAGGATTCTGAGGCAGCGATCCCGGCAGGAAGGCAAAAAAGTCACCTTTGAAACCCATGGGCTGGATGCCGTTACAAGGGGTTGCCTGGCCGGAACCGGATTTTGTTTTATTTCCCATGTGGGCCGGGTCCAGACCTGCGGATTTCTGGACGTGGAATGCGGCAATATTAAGACTCAAAGTTTTAAGGATGTCTGGGAAAACTCACCTGTTTTCAATCGGCTCAGGGATCTTGATCATTTGGAAGGCAAATGCGGCATCTGCGAATATAATAGGGTCTGCGGCGGTTGCCGGGCAAGAGCTTATGAGGCCACCGGGAACTACCTTGCCGAAGAACCCTTGTGTTCATACCAGCCTGCATCAGGCAGATAAATTAACGGGTTCTCCCTTACGCAAAGGTCGAACAAAGATAGCCGGGTTAAATGGAATTGAGCATCAGGGTAATGGGTCTGTCCTCTTCTGAATTCCCTGTGAACCTCACCGGTCCCGGGCGTCTGTATTTGTCCGGGTTGGATCCGGCTGCCAGCCATTCCTCTCTTAAGGCTTTGAACACCCTGAAGGCATTGGAATTTGAATCCACAAGGGCCTTTTCAATAACCAGTTGCATCTTTCCGTTTCTTTCCTCAAGATGCATCAATTTTGCAATGGGAATTCCGATGGGTTCCCATTCATCGAATTTTTTTTCCAGGTTTTTGACGGCAGCCATCTGACCGGTAGCGCCATTGGCAATGAGGTGAAATGCGATCATTCCAAGATTATAACTGTAATTGCAGTCAAAATGGGTAGGATCCGAACCCCGGCCGTCATATCCATAAAAATGGGTCTGGGTTTTGAACCTGGCTTCTGACTTTTTATATATCGTAAGAATAGGCGCCGGTAAAGGTTCTTCCGGCGAAATTAATTCATTGCCGACCAGGGCCTGTTTCAGCGTTTTAAGGGAAATGATGGATTCTTTGATGAGCAGATAGGACTCCTCCGGATTTTTAAATAGGGCCTTGGCATATTGATCCGGCATCATATTTGCTTTTTCCATGAGGGAGTTGAAATAGGAGCGCTCGATTCCGATTTTATATCTGCCCTGCTCCTTGAGCGCTTTTAAATATTCCTTTACCATATCCATGACGATTTTTTCTGTTTTGACCTGGGAAAACTGAAAATTGCCGTGGGTATCCCGCTCTACCAGAAGCCCTTCCTGGAAAAATGAGGGCAGTTGGCTGAAAAGGTCATCGTCCCTCAGATTCCAGATGGGAAATTGGCCTTTATCCGCCATTCCCCGGGCCAGCCGTCTCAAATATTCCAGCTTGTCCGTCAGGGTCGGGAACGAGGAATGAAAATGACTATCATGGATATAATTATAGTCTGCGATGATCTTATTAAGTTTGATAATGAAAATCTGGATTTCATTGATAAATTCAAGAATCCCTTCAGGAATAATGATGACCCCGTAATTTTTTCCACAGGCTGCCCGTCGGACAATGGTGTCGCAGATGAGCCGGGATAAATGCCGAAGGGTCATGCCATATGCATTATAATCGATCGTTCCGGTTTTATTTGCTTTTTCAATTCTCTTCTGATCAATATAATCTGCAAGCTCCTCACCAATAAGGGAAAGGTTGGCATGGGTCTGAAAGGCGCATTCCAGGGTCAAATGGCTTGCCACCCTGCCCATGACCTTGCAGATATGCCAGTATTTGATGTTGGAATCCGCATCCGTGGTCAAATTGCTGATATTCTGTGAAAAGGCCCTGGCCGCCGAATGAAATCCAAAAGATATGGCACAAAGCATCTCTCCGTCATTGGTTTTCACCTGAATATCCCCGTCTATGGTTTTTGGAACGCCGATGACCTTAATCCCGCTGCCTTTGAAATACTGGGCAAGAAAGGCTGCATTGGTATTGGAATCGTCTCCGCCAATCACTACCAGGGCGTCCAGTTCCAATTCAGTGCAGGTTTTCAGGGCGGCCTCCATTTTCTGCTTGGAATCGATCTTGGTTCTTCCGGTCCTGATCATGGAGAACCCCCCCATGTTTCTGTAGGTGTCCACAAGACTGCTGGTGATTTCAACGTATTTGGAATCCAGGAGCCCGTCCGGACCGAAAAGAAATCCATAGAGCCTGGAGTTCGGGTTGTATTTTTTCATTTCATCAAAGATTCCTGCAATGACATTATGTCCTCCGGGAGCAGGCCCGCCTGAAAAAAAA
>JAABTB010000364.1 GCA_011390085.1 Desulfobacula sp. | reverse complement strand
GTTGCATAGGCTGCGGCCGAACCCGCTCCTATGGTCAAGAGAACCGCACCCAGGTCGGCACCGTCACTGTCATTCTGAGCCATCCTCAGCACTTCATCCACTTTCCGCTGACCGTCCCCATCTCTTTCAGCATAGATATCTGCGGTTTTGCGCAGCAAATCCAGGTAGTCCTTCCGATTGATCGGCTTGCTGTACACGCCGGCCAGTTTTTCTTTCTTAGGGCAAATATCGGTCTTGATCGACTGAAATTCGGGAGACGATGCCTGATTTTCCGGTGGGGAATCGGCTTCACCCTTTGACTCTTCATTATTCTGCTGCATTGAAGCCGACCATTCCATCAAGGCTTTTTCTTCCGATGCGGAAAGTGCAGTACCGTTTTGGAGCTTTTCCATGATCACTTGAATATCTGAAGGAAATAACCCGGATTGGGCTGAAAGCATAACGGAAAAACATAACAAAAAAAGAAGAACTGCAAAGAAAATATGCAGAGTTTTCACCAAAGTCATAATGCACCTCAAAAGGAGAATCAGTTCCCGCTGAAACAAAGCAACAGTCACCACTAATGCAGACGGTCATTAGATTTCAGTGCGACATAAGATAGTAAGATAAGATGCTTTTTGTCAAGAAAACCATGATAAATTATCAGAAACCTGATTCCTTCAGGGGCATAGGATTCGGATAAAAAAGAATTAATGGGAGTTTTGAGCCGTATTAGAGAAGAGTTGAAAAACAATGCTCCTTAACGATAGTATCCCAATGGGTTATTATCCTGGGCATGATAAAGCCTTTAAATGCGAAAAAACCAATTCTATATTTAACCCTACAACGTTATTTGTTATAATTTAATTCTTGCATCTGTATGAAAGTTTGATATCATTACAGGAAAACCCTAAAGGAGGCCTGTGATGCTACCCATACAAAGACAGAACGAATATCTTTATCCAGTTCCAAAATTTGATTTGAAAAAATCCGACATAAAAGATTTTGACACTGAGCTTAATGGCTTTCATGAGCTGTTCATTGATTGTTTCCAGCGAAGCGAGTCCAGAGATCATTTTTTGAAATACATGGCCGGGCAATTCAGCGACCTGGAACGAAAATCAATCGAACCAATTGCCCTGGCTGTTGAGCAGGGAAATGTCAGAGCTATGCAGCGCTTTGTCAGCGATACCCCATGGGATGATTACAATATAGGCATTAAATATCGTAGTTTGGTAAATGATGACATCGGCAGCCCTAACGGCGCTCTTATCTTCGATGAAAGTGGTTTTGTAAAAAAAGGGGATGACTCCATCGGCGTAGGCCGTCAATATTGTGGTACCATCGGAAAGGTTGATAATTGTCAGGTCGGAGTCTTTGCTGCCTATGCTTCCGAAGCCGGATATTCCCTTGTGGATAAAAGGCTTTTCATTCCCAGTAAATGGTTTTCAGATGAGTATGAAGTCCGCCGTAAGAAATGCAACCTGCCAGAGGATATCATTTTCAAAACCAAACCCCAATTGGCTGTTGAAATGCTGGGAGCCCTTGCTGAAGAAAAAATTCTTCCTTTCAGATATGTTCTTGCAGATTCCATTTATGGCGAGAGCCCTGATTTTATTCATGCCGTTGAATCATTGCCTGATATGACCTATATGGTCGCTGTCTCGTCCGATACCTTGTGCTGGCTCAGGCGCCCCATGACCCTGTTGAAAGAATACAAATGGGGTGGAGAGATGAAAACCAGGACTATTCTGGCCGATACTCAGCAAAATCCGATAACGATCGAAACGCTGGCAAAAAATACCAATAATTTTTTCTGGTATCGCAGAGAGGTTTCTGAAGGAACGAAGGGTCCCATTGCCTATGAATTTACCAAACGCAGAATTATTCTTTCCAACTCAGGTCTGCCCAAGAAGGAAGTTACCCTGCTGGTTCGCCGTACCATCGGTGCCGGCAAAGAGTCATACAGTTTTTTTATCTGCAATGCCTCCTCCAGTATGAAACTAAAGCATCTGGTTTGGCTGAGCGGAATGCGCTGGGCCATTGAACAATGCTTTGAAGAAACCAAAACAGAGCTGGGAATGGATCATTATGAGGTCAGGAAATTTATGGGCTGGCATCACCATATACAAACGAGCATGATGGCCCATTTTTTTCTCTGGCACCTGAAAATCAGGATGGGAAAAAAAAGCACCATCCACTACGCTGTCGCAGCTTAAGGTATTGATCAAATTAATTCTACCAATGAAAAAAGAGACTTTGAATATGTTGATTGATAGAATCCGATGGATACAGATTAGAAATCACAGGGCTTATCTTTCTCACAGAAAAAGAAGGCTCCTTTTGTTATCAATGGAATTTAAATAACGTTGTAGGGATAATAAACCTTAATTTTTATCTGAGGCAGTATCCAAAACATCCCGCACTTTTTCTGTCAGATCCGCCAAGGAAAAAGGCTTCTGTATAAAGGCCACCCCGTCATCCAATACCCCTTGGTGGGCAATGACATTGGCGGTATAACCGGACATGAACAAAAGCCGGATGCCAGGATAAATCGCTGTGATTTGTCCAGCCAAGTCCCTTCCGTTCATCTCCGGCATGACCACATCAGTCATGAGCAAATCTATGGCGCCGGAATGGTTTGTTGCTTTATCAACTGCCTCTTTCGGTGTGGCTGCGGACAGCACGCTATACCCTTTCCTTTCCAGCATCATCCGGGTCATCCTGAGAATAGAAGGTTCATCTTCTACCAGCAGGATGGTTTCTGTCCCCCCTGCGGCTGCTTTTTTCTCAGGCACGGTCTTGTCAATGTCTCCATCGGCTACCAGACGAGGCAGGTAAATTTTGAAGGTGGAGCCCTGGCCGGGTTCGCTGTAAACATTGATGAATCCATTG
>JAABTB010000363.1 GCA_011390085.1 Desulfobacula sp. | reverse complement strand
CGGGATCATGGTTTTACCACCAATGGCAGTCGGCAGTTCATCAAGGGTTACCCATGCTGCAATCCTGTTGAGCCGGTATGACAAGGGGTTGGCCGGGTTTTTATTTTTCAGGCCGGTTGCGGCTTTGGCAAAAATGTTCAAACCATGATCAAGCAGGGCAGGGGTATCCGAATCAGGAGCCGGCTGGGGAGTCGGAGCCGGTTTTTTTACCGGTACGATACCCGTAGCATCTTTTGCTGTTTCAACGGATACAGGTGTTTCTGTAGTTTTTGGTGGCGCTTCAATTTTTTCTTCTAAAATGACCTCTTTGACTCTTTTGATCAGGGGAACCAAAAGAGGGGCATCTTCCATGTTTTCCCCTAAAAAAGTATCAATATAGATCAGCTCATCTATCAGCACATCCCGTTTTTCTTTTTTCCAGGTCACCGGATCAGCACCGGATACAAAATCGGAAATCTTTTCCTCCCACCAGACAATGATGCCTTTTCGGCCTTTCATCCTATTTTTGGGAGGGAACAGGGTCTCCCAGAAATTTTCAATGAGCTCCTTAAGAATATGGATACCCAGGCACAATCCCTCCAGACCTTTTGTTTTTATCAAGCCATAATTCAGATAACTTGCCGCCTGAAGGTGTTTGGAATCTTTTTCAAGAATCTTGGCAGACAGTTTAATAACATTATCCCAGTTGATCCCGGAACTCGCTGTGGGAGAGGAGAGTTTGGCAATCTCCCGGGAAAGGAATTCAAAATTCACCTCATACCGGGCATCTTTTCCTGCCGGACTCTCTTCTGAAATGGGGGTTTTCCCTAAATCCATCATCATGGGTGCACTATAGGATTTCCTTGTTTATAGAGATGAATTGCCTGATCCAGGGGGAATGTTGCAAAGCCTCCGGAGGTAATTCTTTCAGCGCTTTCTGAGCAGTTTCAAAATCCGGAAAGGACCCGAAAATAAGATTATATCTTTTTTGCCGATTCATTTGACTTTCATAAACCGCACTATTGTCCGTGAGGTCATTTTTTTTTGCAAATGAGGTCAGTTTTTCTTTATCCGACTCCAGCATGAGATGAAGGGTATAGAAGCCGGCATCCTGTTTTTGAATCCAGTCTTTTCCAAGGATGTCCGATTTTTCAGAAGCGGGTTTTGGAGAGCTTTTGTCCGGTTTTTTGTCGGCTTTGTCCTCTATTAAAGGCAAATCCCCTTTAAAGCTGTAGGAAAGGGTTACGGATGTAACCCCTTTTTTAAAAAGGGCCTCTTTCTGGCCTGGAAATTCTTCAGTTAAAAAAGTACGGGAATGATAATTAAAATCTTTCAAAAATTCAAAAAAGTCCTGATATTCCTTTAAAAGAGTGATTTCGGGGAATTGCAGGGTTAACAGCACCTTGCCGCAGACGGCAGGCTCCCAGTCAAAGTCAATGGATCGAGGATAATTGTTGTTTTCGAACCGGATCACATTATTTTTACATTTCATCTGCAGGATACTGGCCACAGGTTTAATCTGCGCTGATGCATTTACTTCCATGGGAAGGGTATCCATTTTAACGGTATATCTGTCTCTCAACACGGTTTTGGGTAAAACCGCTTTCGGTTCCTCTTCCTCTTTTTCAAGTGCTTTTTTGTCGGTCGGGTATTTGCCGCTTGCTTGCTTGTATGTGGTGAAGATGACATCCGGTATGACCGGCGGTCGCCGGTCAATAAAATTCAGCACGGGCTCAATGCCGTTAATGTCATAGGATACGGTTATCTCCGTGACCTTGCCGTTTGTCAGATATCCGGCATATTCCGGGAAGTCGGACACATTGAATATCTTTGTACCGTCTCGAAAATCCAGGAGAAAATTTGCAAAACCCAACCGGCCCCGATATTTTTTTTGCAGCCTGGATTCCTCGAATTTGATCTCCAGAGTGACATCTCCGCATACTCCCGGTCGCCAGTTGAATTTCTGGGTCTCAGGGAAATTGATGTTGATCAGCTCGGTTTTTTGATCGGCACATTCCATTGTCAGTGTGTTTGAATTGGGTCTAATGACGGCTTCATTGTTTGCGCTGACGGGCAGGGTCGTAATGGAAACCGAATATTCATCCTGTTTTTCAAGGGTGAGCTGTTCCCCTTTATTCAATAATTTGAAAAACTGGCTGTTAAAGGGAAGCTGGAGTCCAAATGCCGTCTTGGGCAAATACCCTGATTTGTTCTGATCGATAAAGGCAGATGCTTCTTCATTGATGAATCGCCAGATCACCCCGGAGTTTTTATCAAACATGGTGGAATAGTATTTGTCCGGGTCTGTGCTGTATGCAGCACTTAAAACAATGGCCTCCCATTTGTCCTGCAGATAGGTCACGCTTTGATGAAGGCCATAGGTGGTGAGAAAATCAAAGGGGCCCCGGATCAGGACCTGAACGACCGGGGATGCTTCGTTCTGCTTTAAAAACGAATTGATCTTGATTAAGCTGTCATGGGTCATATTAAAAGGTTCCGGCTGTTTTGACGGGTCAGACAGGACCTTGAAGAAATCTGCAAACATATGAAAGCCTTTTTCATTGTAAGATGTCGCCGGGGACATGGTTTTCAGGCTGTTGACATATTCATTCCACACTTCTGCAAATTTCATTCTATATTCAAGATCATCGGCATCCTTGGGATTAAACGGTTCATAGACTTTTTCAGAGGATTTTTCGAGTTTATCGGTAATTTTTTCCTTTGTAAGAGACAGCTTGGCAAGGAGCGAGCCTTCTTCTTTTTCTATTTCGGTTTCTGCAAGAGATTTGATTTTTTTAAGTGTGACCACCGTCTCAGCCCAGGAGGGTTCAAGATCGATCTGGGATTTGAACGACTCCAGCTCATCCCCCATTTTTTTTAACAGCATGACATAAGGGTTC
>JAABTB010000362.1 GCA_011390085.1 Desulfobacula sp. | reverse complement strand
ATCTGCTTTTGGATATGGCTATATCCAGAAAGCCATTTTCAATGAACTTGCCGTTTCAACCCTGATTTTTCTGGCCATTGGAAAAATATTCACCACTTCCTTTTCCATCGGCTCCGGCGGCAGCGGGGGAGTTTTCGGTCCTTCCATCGTTATCGGAGGGGCCATGGGCGGTGCTGTTGGTAAAATTTTCAATCTTTTTATACCCTCAATCGTAACCCATCCCGGCTCTTTTGTGATTGTGGGCATGGCCGGTTTTTTTGCGGCCGTTTCCAATACCCCCATTTCCACTATCATTTTTATCAGTGAGATCACCAATTCCTATCATTTATTATTGCCCAGTCTCCTGGTATGCTCTCTTTGTTATCTATTGAGCCGGAAATGGACGATTTTTAAAAGCCAGGTCAAATCCAGAATTGATTCTCCGGCCCATGCCGGGGAATTCATGATGGATATTCTTGAAACCATAAAGGTCAGGGACCTGGAGTCTTTGGTCAAAGATGTCCTGCGCGTCAATGAAGACATGCCGCTCAGTGAATTTAAAAACAAGATATTCACTCATACCAAACAGCATTATTTTCCGGTTATCAATCGGGAAGGAAAATTCTCAGGAATTTTTTCTTCAACAGATATCAGGGAAGTCATTTTTACATACCATATTGAAGATCTAGTCGTGATGAAAGATATCATGGTATCGGATATGATTTCTACGACCCTTTCGGAAGACCTTAACACGGTTCTATTAAAGCTGACTCAAAAAAATATTGATGCCCTTCCTGTTTTGGATGAAAATGATTCCGGTCTTCTGATCGGTTTGATTTACAGGCGGGATATCATTGCCTACTACAACCATTATATTAAAAAAATCAAAGATCAAAAATAATGGACCTGTTTTAAAAACAGGCCATGGGGCGGGGCGGTTGGGCCTGCTTTTGTTCTGTCTTTTGCATTAAGGATGTCTTTAAATTCCTGAGCCGATATTTTTTTTTGGCCCGCAAGCACAATAGTTCCGATGAGATTTCTCACCATATATTTGAGGAACCCATTGGCACGGATGATAAAAACAAGCCGGCTCTCTTCCAATTGACGGATTTCTGAAAGAATGACTTCCCGGATGGTGGTTGATCTTGGGCTTCCTGTATTTTCAAAGGACCGGAAATCATGAACACCCATAATCGCCTGACAGCACTGCTTCATTCGTTCGATGTCGAGGAGCTGCCGTATATGCCATTGAAATAAAGCCCCGATGGCCGATGGATCTTCCCGGTTTAGAATATAATAATGGTATTCCTTTGAAACAGCGCCATATTGAGCATGAAAAGCATCATCTACCACATGGCATTCTCGGATGACAATGGGATCTTTGATTATGCTGTTAACCGCTTTTTTGATCATATAGGGCGTCATATCGGTAGTGGCATGGAAATTTGCGACCTGGCCAAAGGCGTGTACACCTGAGTCGGTCCGTCCTGACCCCGTGATCCTGATGTCCTGGTTTAAAATTCGGCTGAGGACTTTTTCTATTTCACCCTGAATGGTCTTTTTGTCCGTTTGCCTCTGCCAGCCAAAAAAATGAGTACCATCATATTCCACGATGATTTTAAAATTCTTAGTCATTCTGATCTGAAAAATCCGATATCTTTTTATTCGCTGTCAGGATACTGAAGGATAACTGATGGGCACTATGAGTTCCGAGAAGATCATTGTATTTCAGGATGAATTGTTTATAGGCAAGAGCCACCGCCCCTTTGATTTCAAGGCCTTTCCCCGTCGGTGAGATATGGGAGGATTTCCCATGTGTCTCGCGGGTTAATAATTTCTGTTTTTCAAGGGAATCAACAAATCGTGTAATGGTCGAAGGGGTCAGGTTGAGAAGCCGGCTCAGGTGTTTGGGGCTCATACCCGGGGTATCATAGACCAGTAACAACAAAGATGCATGAGCAGGGGATAGTTTCAGGGGTTTAAATTCTTTTTCCGCAAGCTTCAGCAAGGTTCTTGAAAGGGCATTGACATTAAAGAACAGACAACCTTCAAGGAAATTATCATGGGTTTCCATATTTACCTCGATATAAAAAATTGCATATACAATTATTATGGACAGCGTCATATGTCAAGCTGGAATGGATATGAAAAGGTGACATTTCAGCGCTCACCCCGTGAATTTTAGGAGAAAGATCTGTTGGGTAGGATATAAAACATTTACACGGATCAATGGGAAAAGTATAATACGCTCTTATTTTATAATGCTAATGGCTGGGAGAGAATAATTTATGAAAGGATTTCAATTTGCCGGGATTCGCGCCGGCATCAAAAAAAAAGATCAAAAAGACCTGGCTCTAATTTATAGTGATTCACCGGCGGTTGCAGCAGCTCTTTTTACACGGAATAAAGTGGTTGCGGCACCGGTTGTTCTCGGACGGGAAAAAATTAAAAAAGGATTGTGCCGGGCGGTTCTTGTCAATAGCGGAAACGCCAATTGCTTTACAGGGGAAAAAGGCGTTGAAGATGCCAGGGCCTGTTCCGGCATGGTTGCCAAAGGCCTTGATATCCCTGAAGACCAGGTTCTGGTGTCTTCGACAGGGGTGATCGGCGCCTATCTGCCCATGGAAAAATTCGATGCCGGAATTCCCGAATTGATTCAAGCCCTTTCGGAAAATCATATGGATGATTTTGCCGATGCCATCCTCACCACGGATACCTGCCGCAAAATAGTGACTGAAACCGGATTAATTAAGGATAAGCCCTTTTCCATCATCGGGATCGCCAAAGGATCAGGTATGATCCGGCCGGATATGGCCACCATGCTTGCCTTTGTCCTGACCGATGCAAAAATTGAAAAAGAAGATTTGAAGACCATTCTGACGGCAGTCAATGAGAAGACCTTTAACCGGATCACCGTGGACGG
>JAABTB010000361.1 GCA_011390085.1 Desulfobacula sp. | reverse complement strand
GAACTGGGGAATGCCACCGGGTTTGATTTCCAGCTTCAGGACCGAGCCGGCCTGGGCCATGAAAAGCTGATAGAAGCCCGGAACATGCTCCTGGGAATGGCAGCCCAAAACCCCATGGTTGCAGGAGTGCGGCCCAACGGCCAGGACGACACCCCTCAATTCAAACTGGACATTGATTTCCACAAGGCCGGCGCATTGGGGATATCGGTTTCCGATATCAACGACACCCTGGCTACGGCCTGGAGCGGATCTTATATCAATGAGTTTATCGACAAGAACCGCGTCAAAAAAGTATATGTCATGGCCGATGCCCCCTTCCGTATGAATCCCAAGGACCTGGAAGCCTGGCATGTCCGGAACAACAAAGGGGAAATGGTCCCTTTCTCAAGCTTTTCATCCACCCGGTGGATCTATGGCTCCCCCCGCCTTGAACGGTTTAACAGCATGCCGTCTCGGCAGATTCTGGGCCAGGCTGCTCCGGGGAAAAGCTCAGGAGATGCCATGGCGGCCATGGAAGAAATGGCTGCAAAGCTGCCGGCCGGAATCGGCTATGAATGGACCGGGGTCTCCTATCAGGAAAAAATGTCCGGATCACAGGCCCCTGCCCTCTACGCCCTGTCACTCCTTGTGGTCTTCCTGTGTCTGGCCGCCCTGTATGAAAGCTGGGCCATTCCCTTTTCCGTCATGCTGGTGGTACCCCTGGGCATAATCGGTGCCCTTGTTGCGGCCAATCTTCGCGGGATGTCCAATGATGTGTATTTTCAGGTGGGCCTGCTCACCACCATCGGGCTTTCCGCTAAAAACGCCATCCTCATCGTGGAATTTGCCAAGGAACAGATGGAAAAAGGCATGGGTTTGATAGAGGCCACCCTTGAAGCAACCCGGTTGCGGCTGAGGCCCATTCTCATGACCTCTCTGGCCTTTATACTGGGGGTTCTGCCCCTTGCCACAGCCAAAGGAGCGGGTTCAGGCAGCCAGAATGCCATTGGAACAGGGGTAATGGGCGGAATGATATCCGCAACCTTTCTGGCCATCTTCTTTGTGCCCTTGTTTTTTGTGATCGTAAGGCGCATTTTCAGTGCTAAGAAAACATGATTTCGTAAAATCATCTAAAACGGATTACCCCTGTTAACCTTAAACAGGGGTAATCCTTGTCCAATCAAAAGCAAAAACCCTATTGCATGGGTTGCGGATCACACAGATCCTCTTTTTTTACAGCCCCCCTGCCGCATCCACTGCAAAAAAACTCGAATTTTGCAGCCTGGGGCTTACAAAGGTGTTTTTTCTTTTTAGCCTGCTGTCCGCAACTTTCACAGGTATATAATTTCCCGGCCTCTGTGGGGTCGCACAAATGTCCGCTTTCCGATGATATTTTCCCACAGGTTTTACATGTATAAGAAGCCATCATTCCTCCTTGATCATAAAAAGGTTGATTTAAGCACAAACGGTCTATAACCTGTATTTAAAATATGCAGGAATGTCGGCAAAGTCAAATCACCGGCACCGGTATCCGATCATTCCCTTGACAACCCGTATCAACAAACGTAAATATATCGCTCAATTTTAAAGACATATAAAAAGGAAACCCTTTCCGGAATCATGACATCCTGGTCGGTCTATTTATTAAAATGCGCTGATAATTCTTTGTATTGCGGCGTCACCAAGGATGTTGACCTCCGGATGGTAAAACATAACCAGGGAAAGGCTTCAAAATATACAAGGGCCAGGTTACCGGTTGAGGTGGTGGCCGTCAAAAGCAATCTTATGAAAAACGAGGCCTTCAGGCTTGAATATCAGATCAAAAAATTACCGGCCCATAAGAAAAAATCTGCCTTGGAAAACAGGACAATTTCATAAATGTCAGGATTGAAAATACCCTTTGACCAATTATCCCTTGAAGCTTCTTGATAAGGACTGTCCATGAAAATCAAATACAACGCCCCGGTAATCCTGACCTATGCCATAATTTCACTATGTGTCCTGGTGTTTTTAAGTCATGCCCTTTCGGTAACCTATTTTTCCTCTCCGGCCCGTATCTCATTCTCAAATCCCTATTTCTATCTCAGATCGATCTCATATATTGCAGGGCATGGGAATTGGACCCATCTCATTGGAAATCTAATGATCATTCTTCTTGTCGGACCCTTGCTTGAAGAAAAATACGGCTCGGAAAAAATATTTGAAATGATTCTGGTGACGGCCGTCTCAACGGCATGGCTCAATGCGTTTTTGTTTTCGGCTTCCCTTATGGGCGGCAGCGGAATTGCCTTTATGCTGATCCTGCTCAGTTCTTTTTCAAATATCAGCGCCAGGGAAATCCCCTTGACCTTTATCATTATTGCGGTGCTTTTTACGGGCAGCGAAGTGGCCTCCATTCTCAAACCCGACCGGATTTCACAATTCAGCCACCTTGCCGGAGGCTTTATTGGGGCGGGCTATGGATTCCTTCGAAGCGGCAGGAGATAATTTGCAAACCTGTGTATATCAACTTCAATTTAGAGGAGGCGTTATAAAATGAAAATTTCAGACCCGGTGCCCTTTTGCCGTTCATATCCCGATAAGTGAGCTGCCTGACCGGATCGAAGAAGTGCCACGGGACAAATTTATCATCACCTTTTGTCTCACCGGTTTTCGTTTGGGGCCTGTCTGATCCCATCGAAAAACGGGAGACTCAGGTCCAAAGCGCGCAAACAAAAAGGATTTTCAACGAATAGCTGAAAACCCTTGATATCAGTGGCGCGCCCGGAGAGATTCGAACCCCCGACCTACGGATTAGAAGTCCGTTGCTCTATCCAGCTGAGCTACGGGCGCAGATACAAACAAGAAGCTCTTCTACCAGATATGGGATGAATTGTCCATAAAAAAATAGATCGGAAATTTTTTTGGGGATTCAATATATTGCTT
>JAABTB010000360.1 GCA_011390085.1 Desulfobacula sp. | reverse complement strand
AAAATTTATCATTCCCTTGATCGAATACTTTGATTCCACCAATTTGACCATACGGGTGGGGGATACCCGGCAGTTGAGGCGGAAAGTTTAGAGGATTTCCGCGGAAAACGTTTCGACAATACCGTTCAGAAAGGTCCTGCCTTCCAGGTTAAGGAAAAACCGGCCGTTCTCAATGCTTCCCAGATCTTCGCCCAGAATCCGGGAGAGGATAATTTCAAACTTCTTTTCAAACTGCAATTGAAACCGGTCCTGGAATTTGTCCAGATCAAGTCCCTCCAGGGTGCGGAGCCTTAACATGATAAATTCAGCCATTTTCTGTTCCAGGGTCAGGGTCTCCTGATCTGCCACCGGCAACCGGCCGGAAGAAAGATCCGTGATATATCCGTCAATGCTCCTGTGATTCCAGGATCTGACGGCTCCGTCATAGGAATGGGCTCCCGGCCCGAAGCCCAGGTAAGAGGTCAGATCCCAGTATCTTGAATTGTGCCTGGAGCGGTTGGCCCCGCCCCTTGCAAAATTCGAGATTTCATAATGTTCAAACCCGTTCTGGGTTAAATACCGGGAGGTCATTTTAAACAATAAAGACATCATGTCATTGCCGAAGGGAATAAAATCGCCCTGCTTCACCTGGTCTGCAAGAGGAGTTCCCGGTTCCAGGGTGAGCATATAGGCGGAAATATGGGAAGGCTTCCTGTCCAAGGCTTTTTCCAAATCTTTGATCCAGGCGGCCCGGGTTTCTCCGGGAACGCCGTAGATGAGATCCAGGCTGATGTTTTCAAATCCTGCCGTTTCTGCGCGGTCAATGGTCTTCAGGGCTTCGTCGGCCGTATGGATGCGGTTGAGGAATGCGAGTTTGGCATCGTCAAAGGACTGGGCCCCGATGCTGAGACGGTTGACTCCCGTCCCTTTCAAACCGGTAAGGTAATCGCTATCCACGGTACCGGGATTGATTTCCACCGTGATTTCCGCATCCGGGGAAACCCGGAAATTGTCCCGGACGGTTTGAAGCACCTGCCCGATCTGTGTCACGCCCAGTAGTGAGGGGGTTCCGCCGCCCAGGTAAACCGTGTCAATGATCGGTGCCGGGCCATGGGAAGGCAGGGCGGAAGAGCCGCAAAGCTGGGCCCTCAAGTCTATCTCCTGCTCAAGGGCCTTCAGATAATCAGAGATCAGGGAAAGGCGGGTCTCGGAATAAAAATCACAATAGGCGCATTTTCTGAGGCAAAAAGGGATGTGAATATATATGGATTGGGAATTACACAAACCGTTTCATCAGCTCGTCAATAACGGAATCGACATTGACGGGGGTGACTCCGTAATAACGGCAGGCCTGTTTTACCCGTTCCAGGTGGGGGCTGTCCGCCATGTCCTCGGGCCCCCTGAAAAACCCCATTCTCCGGCCGATCTGGTAAAGGACCCGGTCCTCGGGGGTCAGCTCGAAAAACCGGTCGATAATGGAGATCATTTTCTCCTTATCCTCCGGCAATTTGCCGTTAATGGTTTCAAACAGATTCAGGATATGATCGCTTTTAATATAGGAGCTGATCCCGTCCAGGCTCTCCAGAAACAGCCGGATTTCCTTGGCCATCACGGCATCACCGGGTTTTTCGAATTCCCCCCGGGCCACCTGGGCGGATAATTCGGTTCCATCGGTTACGGCAAGGGTTCTGAGCCGTATAAAATCAGGGTTGATGATGTTCAGGGCCGATGCGGTTTCCATGGCATGTTCAATGGAATATTCAATGCCGCCAAGCCCGGGCATGACATATTCGGACAATTCCATGCCCGCTTCTTTGACCTTGAGCCCGGCCTTGATATGGACGGCCTTGGTGGCCCCTTTTCTGATATGCGCCAATACCCTGTCAGAACCGGATTCCATCCCGATATGAATCCGGTTCAGCCCGGCCTGGGCGATTCTTTTCAGGTCCTCCTGCCGGATACGGGCAATGGTGTGGCTTCTGGCATAGGAAGTGATTCTTTCAACGTGCGGAAAACAGGTTTTAAGATGAGCAAGCACCGTCACCAGATCATCGGGCTTCATGATCAGGGAATTGGCATCCTGAAGAAAAACAGATTTCATCCCGTCCGCATACCAGTTCATGGCGGCATTAAAGGCCACCCGGTCTTTTTCTTTAAAACCGGCATACAGAGTGTCGATGACCTCATTGTCCATGAAACCGCCGGGCTTGATGATCTGCCGGATTCTCTTAATATAGCCGTGAAGAAAATCAATGTCTTTGATGATATTGTCTACGGACCTGAGGGAGAATTTCCTTTTTTTATATACCCGGCAAAAGGTGCAGTGATTCCAGGGACAGTTCCGCGTCAACCGGATCAAAAGGCTGTGGGCTTCACTGGGGGGGCGGATGGGGCCCTGCTCAAAGCCTTCATAGGTATCTGTTTTCTTTCTTTTTTCTTCCATGAATCTTTCCTCATCCTTATTTAAATTCCATTTATTTTCCAGCCATTCATTTTTCTTCCAGACTGCCGGAACCCGAAATCTGCAAAAATATAACTTCTGACCTCTATAAAGTCAATGGGTTTGAAAAGCGGGAATTCCCATGCCTCTGCCCCTTTTCTGAATTTTCCGGACCCGGAAGCCTCTCTTCCGGAATTTCTTATTCCGAGACCTTGAAACCTTGGGGTTTATTGTGGTACTTATCCATGATTCAAAAAAGGGTTTACCATTAACCTATTGTGATCCTTGGGAGGTGACCATGCCGGGGTTTGAAATATTTGGAGATGAAGAAAAAAAAGAAGTGGCCGATGTCCTGGATACCGGCGTTCTTTTTCGATACGGGTTTGAAAAGGTGAGAAACGGGCAGTTCAAGGCCCGTGAATTTGAAAAAACCCTTTGCGCCATCACGGGCAGCCAATACAGCCATCTGTGTTCCAGCGGAACCGC
>JAABTB010000359.1 GCA_011390085.1 Desulfobacula sp. | reverse complement strand
AGAAGGCGATTCAGGTTGCTTGCGGCAAAGAGTTTCTGTTCCTGGGCTGCCTCAACTTTCATTTTCTGAAGGGCAATCCGATCGGTTGCGCTTTTGCTGATGGTATCAATTTTCTGTTTCTGCAGGGCAATGGCGATGGCTGTTTTTTGTTCAGTCTGAAGGATATTGTTTTTGGCTGTTTCAACTTCCCGTTCCCGTTTTTTTTGAGACGCAAAAACCATCAGGGGCGTTCCTTCCAACACCGGATTTTCAGGCGCCGCCATGATCAGGTCTACGGTGTCGCCGGGCGGGCCTGAAAGGCTAATAATGCCGCCTTTTGGAAATATTCTGCCTAACGCTCCGATATTCTGCTGTGCAGCCTGAATGGGAAGGGCTACAAAAAGAAAAAAAGCCAATGTTGTCAATATGAATTTAATTTTTATCATGGAAATAACCTGTTATTATTATCATTGGGGTCAGCTCAATGGACCTGTCAGGGTTTCGGGGTTAAAATGGAGTTGCTCCTGCTTTTTTTCCAATAATGAACCGGTAACAAATCGAAGATTGGTAAGGGCAACGGCGTATTTGCGGACAATTTCAATAATTAAAAGCCTGGCCTTAATATATCGATCCTCAATATCAATGAGGGCATTCAGGGTTGATTCGCCTGCATCATATTTCTTTTTTTCAAAGACAACCGCATCCTTGTAACGTTCGGCGGATTGATTGGCCAGTTCATATTGTGAAATCAGCCCCTTGATACTCTCAAGGGCGCTGAGCACCTCGGAGGTGATATTATTCAAATTGGTTGCCGAATTGAGTTTGGCAATCCTCAAGGAGGCATTCTGTGAAAGAATCTGTCCTTTGGCCGCATTGTTGGTGATGGGCAGGTCAAGGCTGATGCCGGCAAATCCATTGAGGCCGGACACCCGGTCACCGGTGGAATGAAGAAATCTTGCGGTGTTTGAATCTTCAGACAGTCCTGCATAGCCCATCTGAACCGTAAGATCCAGTTTCGGCTTTTTATTGTTCACGGCCTTTTGTAAAAGCGCTTCTTCCGTGTCAATGGCGGCAAGGCTTGCATGATAGTCCTGTCTGTTGGTTTTTGCCTGTTTGATATAATCTTCCGGCGATGTCCGGATAAGGTCTTCCGATTTCATCACAGGAGGAAAGACCCCCTTTGGAAACGGGGGATTCTCCAGATCATCACCGGAATTTCCCATGGCAAGACCCAGGGTCTGCCGGGATTTGAAATAGGAAACCTTTCCATCGCTGACATCCGCTTTGGTGCTGTATAATTTTGCCTGGGCCTGGTTTAGAAATGCCGGCTCCAGAAGACCTGCCGTCACCATGCCGCTGACATTGTTGAACAGGTCTTCGGATCTGTTGAAGGATTCCTGGACCAGATCAAAACTTTGTTTGGCCGCCAGGCAGTTCCAGAAATTGATAATGGTCATATATACGCTTTCCGATATCATGTGGTAGGAGAACCGTTTCTCTGCTTTGTAACGGGATTCTGCGGCCAGCTCTTCGGCCCCGGCAATATCCCTGCCAAGTCCCTTCATCAAGGGGATCACAAGTTTCAGGGCCACATTGGACCGGGCTGCCGGGGTTACGGAAGTATCGCTTTTATAATCGGTGATGGAAACGGAAGGGGTGAAAATGATGCCGGTTCTGAATTGTTTGTTCATGCCGACCTGAACATCATAAACTTTTTCTTCATTGTCACTGGGAATCAAGGTGTTCTGAGTCGTAAAATTTGCACCGGGCAAGGTGTTTAAAAATTGAATCTGTGCATTTTGTGAGTCCCTTTGGTCCCTGGCGGATTTTTGATCTGCCTCAGTCACGGGTTGAATCAACCGTTGACCCTGCAGGGTGGTAAAAAAATGCCAGTCAAAAGCACCGGAACTGGTCTGAAAATTTCCTTCCCGTTCCATTACGGTTTCTTTTTGAATAAGGACACCGGGGTTGTCCCGAAGGGTTTTATGGACCGCATCCAGAAGCTGAACCTCCTGCCCTGAGGCAGGCATAATAGAAAACAAGAGAAGGGCGGACATCCCTAAACAGATGGCAATGAGTTTGTTCATGGCAGAATTCCCAGTTCAATCATAATTTTTCTCGTATTCAAATGACAGGGATTATAATGTCAGTAAATATTGAGTTGCAAGTATATTTTACTCAAGGCAGTCCTTTATTATCCTAAATTCTGCATATTGTTTTTTAAAATGGCGAATCACCTCTTCAAGGCAGGCAAGGGCAATGTCTCCTGTATTGAAACGGCAGTCGTAACGAAGATTTTCTTTTCTCAGGTCCACAAATTCCCAGGGGTGTACAAAAAGCACGACCGGAGAAGAAAAAATCGACAGATACGGATATTTAATCCAGTCGGGAAGTCTGAGAACCGATGAGGTCACGGAAACAGGAATGCGCCGGAGCAACGGTTTTGGAGTACGGTTGAAAAAAGCCGGTTTGTATAGGGCAAGGGAGGAATCAATGGTAAACCCATGACCACTGAGTATGGGCAAAAAATGCTCTGGAAATGACAGATTCGGAGCCCGAAAAGAGATGACATCGGTAAAACTGCGGAGTATCAGAGCAGATGTTTTTATCTCTTCATGGGCCTCTGACCAGGATAATTGTGAAAAGACACGATGGGTGTTGCCGTGACAACCCAGTTCGTGGCCGGCCGACACAATCTTTTTTATCATGTCCGGGTATTTTTGGGCAACCCTGCCGGTACAGAAAAAAGTCGCTTTAATCCCCTGGTCCTTGAAAAGGTGCAGAAGTTTTGGCGTGCCCTGTTCAACCCCTCTGTGGCTGTTCATAAAGGGGGGGCAATCCTGTTCCATATCAACAGAGATTATAACGGTTTTTAAATCAGGCATGTCCGGCATCCGGTTTCTCCAGCCTTGCCTTGATGACAGCCAGAAA
>JAABTB010000358.1 GCA_011390085.1 Desulfobacula sp. | reverse complement strand
GCCGGGGGTGGATTCTGCAAGGCCAAGGCCGATGAGCATCTGTTTGGCGGTGAGCCATCCGCTGGAGACGGCCACATCCGTAATATAGCTCAGAACGGCATAGGCCCCGCCAAAGGTGACAAAGGCGGCTTTGCTGAAAAACAGGGCGATCCGGGACAAGGTGCTGTCATAACCGGCCCAGATCCATACCGCCCCCACCACGGCGATCCACAAACCGAAAAAGATCAGGAAGATACGGAAAACATGGGCCAAAGAAGGCCTCCTTACCTCTTGATCCGCTGCCGGTTCGGCAAGGCATTCCCTTGTTTTTTCATCAAAAGCGCCTTTGCAGAAGACCTCCGGAACGAGGCGCTGCATGACCAACCCGCCCAGGGCAGCCCCCGCGACGATATACGGGAAGGGCAGTTTAAAGAAAAATATGGCGGCAAAGGCGGCGGCGGCAAACCCATACAAAAACCGGTGGCGGAGGGCCTTTTTCCCGATACGCAGCACGGCCTCCACCACCACGGCCACCACCACCGGCTGGATACCGTAGAAGGCGGCCGCCACCGCCGGGATATGGATATGGGCCACGGCCAGATAGCTAAGCGCCAGCATGACGAATATGGAGGGGATGACAAAGAGGGCCCCGGCCGTGATCCCGCCCAGGGTGCCGTGCATTCGCCAGCCGATATAGGTGGCCAGTTGCTGGGCTTCGGGTCCGGGCAGCAGCATGCAGAAATTCAACGCCCGCAGAAATTGGTTTTCGCTGATCCAGTGTTTACGTTCCACCACTTCCTGGTGCATGATGGCGATCTGGCCGGCCGGGCCGCCAAAACTGATAAATCCCAGCTTGGTCCAGAATTTCAGGGCCTCCTTAAAGGGAATGGTTGAGGAATTCATTTTCATTCAGGCCTCCGAAGGGATGTTGGCAGGTCAGTGCCGAAAATTGCAAACCCAAGGGTTCCCATGACCCCGAAACCAAAGGCGGTAATGAGGTTCGCCTCGGGGCTGATCTGCCACAGGAACGCCCCGCCCAGGGCCGCCAGGGCCACCACCATATCCCGGATCAGGTAATACAGGCCGAACATCCCGGCCTTGCAGTTGTCCGGCGCCAGGTCCATGATCAGGGCCTTGCGGGTGGGCTCGCCGAATTCTTTCAACCCTCTCAGGATAAAGGCCAGGATCAGCCATTCAAGGGACCGGCTGTAAAGAAGGACCAGGGGAAACAGGGTGAAAAACACAAAAGTCATCAGGACAAAGGGCTTTTTGGTGCTGCGGTCGGCCAGGTATGCCACCGGGATATAGACGAGCATGGCCACCCCCATCTCAAGGGTGGTCAGAAACCCGAACTCCAGGGCGGATACAGGCCGGGCAATGGTTTTCATGCACCAGACCACCACAAAGGCATAGGGAATCTGCTCACAGAAACGGATCAGGATATCGGTGGCCAGGAGCCGCTTCATGGCCGGATTCATCAATCGAAGCAATTTTAAAGGGTTCTTTTCCGGGGCAAGCTCACAGGTATCGGCATCCTTTCCGGGCCTGTCTTCTTCAATCATCCGCTGCTGGAGGACCAGGGCCAGAACCGCCATGGCCAGGGCCGCGGCAAAGGCCAGGCGGATGCCGTTCTGCTCTCCCCAGATGCCGATAAACACCCCGCCGATGACAGGGCCGAGAGCCATGGGAATGCGGCGGGTCAATGAGTGCACACTCACGCCCATGGTCCGTTTGTTCTGCGGCAATACCCGGTAGATCAGGCTCATGGTGGCCGGAAGGGAGATGGCCGACCATGAAATGAACAGCACGGCCCCGATCAGCACGGCCTGCCAGGCCGGGATCAGGATCACCAGGGCAAACCCGGCCATGGCAATGAGATTGAAAATCAGAAGGGAGCGCTTGATGCCGATGCGGTCGGACAGATAGCCGCCGGGAAACGCATAGAGGGCCGACAGCAGGTTGTCCATGGCCTGCAGGAGCCCCACGGCCAGGACCCCGCCGCCCAGGGCCAGGATATAGATGGGCAGGAACCGTTCCGCCATCCTTTCCCCCATACCCACAAGAATCACCATGGCCAGAAGACCCAGGGTGCTGCGCTGAAGTGCAAGAAAATCCGCCAGTCTTGAGACGGGGGAGCTTATACCGCTTTTAAGTGTCATGGGGCTGCCTTTCAGGAACCGGGAAGATTAGGCTCTACAGCCAATCTTTTTTCTTGAAAAAATAGAACATGATGCCGACCACACCGACGAACACGGCCCAGACGGCAAGATAGCCGTATCTCCACTCCAGCTCCGGCATGTATTTGAAATTCATGCCGTAAATCCCGGCGATAAAGGTCAATGGAATAAAAATGGTGGCCGTCATGGTGAGGGTCTTCATGATTTCATTGGTCCTGTTGTTCACATTGGCCAGAAAGGTTTCGTGAAGGCCTGAAGCCAGTTCCCGGTAGATATCGATGGTTTCCTGGATCTGAAGCACATGGTCGTGGATATCCCTGAAAAAAATCAGATTACCCTCGTCAATCAGACCGGCATCGTTTTCCCGGAGCGTGTTGATGATTTCCCTTAAGGGAGCAACGGCCCTTCTCAGGGTAATGAGGCTGCGTTTCATAGCATTGATGGACTGAAAGGTTTGCCTGGACAGGGAATCGGTCAGCTCTTCATCCAGGGCCTCCATCTTTTCCTCAAAGGCTTCAAGAATAATAAAATAGCTGTCCACCACCGTATCGATGAGGGCATAGGCCAGGTAATCCGCCCCTTTTTTCCGAATACGGCTTTTTTCATTCCTGATCCTGTCCATCAGGGAATCGAAAAGCGGACTTTCCCTTTCCTGAAACGAAATGACAAAATTCGCGCCGAAAATGATGCTGAACTGCTCGGAAAAAATACCGCCGCCTTCCTTCCGATATAGCAGGTTAAAAACAAGAAAGATG
>JAABTB010000357.1 GCA_011390085.1 Desulfobacula sp. | reverse complement strand
ACCATCTTATCAATGTATTCGATTCCGAGGGGGCATTCTTCCTCGCAGGCCCCGCAGGTAGTGCAGGACCAGATCTCGTCTTCGGTATAGATATCCTGAACCAGGAGCTTGCTTTCATAGATTTCTCCGGACAGGGGATAGTTTTTGAATATCAGATCCCTGGCCTTGATGGTGATAAACCGGGGAGACAAGGGGCGTCCCACGGCATTAGCCGGGCACTGGTCCGAACACCGGCCGCAGTCTGCGCAGGAATAAAAATCCAGCATGTGCTTCCAGGTGAAATCTTCCAGCTTTTTTACCCCGAAAGACGTCAGGTCATCGAGTTTATCGTCGGAAATTCCATACATGACCGGCTTGATATTGCCTTTTTGGACCCGCATGAAAAACACATTGAAAATAGATGTGATAACGTGGAAATGTTTGCCCATGGGTAAAAAGCAGAGAAAAAAGAAAAACGCCAGATCATGCACATAATAAAAGAAAATGTGAAGTCCCTGAAGAATATTCAAAGATACCGAAGAAAGCATGGCCCTGAATATCCAGACCAGGGTCAGAGGCGCCAGGAAATGGGTCTCCCCGGTTTTCTGAAATTCAAAGGCGGCCTCTGTGGCTTCGAAAAGGCTTTCGGAAATCATGAGGGTTGAAATAATCCCCAGAACAAAAACCGCTTCAGCGGTATGGTCTTTCCCGTATTTTTCCGGAACGGCATAGCGTTTGGGTTTATAGACCCCTCTTCGAACGGCCGCCACAATACAGGCGATCAGTACAAAGGTGGCTGCATAATCCTTGATAAAATTATAGACGAGACCCAGGCCGCCGCCCAATCCGGGAAATACAAAGCCGTCGGAAAAACCGATAATGACAAGGGAAACCGAACGAACGGACAGGATCAGAAAACCGGCGAAAATAAAGATATGCAGTACCCCGGCCAGCATATAACGGGGCTGACGCATCTGGCCCAGCCAGATCACGATGAGGTTCTGAATCCGTTTGCCGATATGATCAAACCGGTTGTCCGGATTTGCCCGCACAAGGGGAGCAATCCGTCTGGCCATAATATAGGTAAATAATCCTATGCCGATGATGGGCAATATAAATGACAATAGAGCTGCGGGGAATACCCCGAAAAATTTATAACTTGCAGGACCAATGATTGAAGTCATCCTTTCTTACCTCCAAAACAATTTCTTTAACTCATGAATAAAGACTCAAAAAGCTTTAATAAACATGCAGGAACACGTCAAGCAAAAAGCTTTATTCAACAAAATTATATGATTCAGTGAATATATGATATTTATCCCTTTACCCCCGTCAGATACAGGTCGACCAGGGGATCGGCCATGGAAACCAGGTCATACCGCCCATCGGCCGTCACCCAGGTGCTGATGACCCCTTCCACGGCCCCGACGATAAACCGCTTCACAAGACCCACAAAAAGATCCTGGCGCATGGCCCCTTCGATCTGTCCCTGCTCGATAATATCGGACAGAAGATCCAGATACATTTTTGAAATATCCTTGATCTGAGATTGGATATCCCTTAAATACCTTGCCTCGGACTGAAAAATGACGGCCATATGTTTATCGCTCTGAAATTCTTCAAGGTGGCATCGGATGAGCAACCTTAGTTTTTCTTCGGCATTCTTGCCCTTTTCAACGGCAGCCCTCATTTTTTCAAATACAATTTCGGTCTTATAACTGATATACTGATAGAGAATATCATCCTTATTTTTAAAATACAGGTACAGGGTTCCGTCTGCAACGCCTGCCTTTGCAGCAATCTGAGAAATGGTGGCCTTGTAGAACCCGTGTTCGGCAAACACAGCACCGGCGCTATCCAATATGATTTGATATTTTTCCGATTTATTTTTCTGCAATCTTTGGTCTTCCTCTTTTAAATAGCAATGAATAAAGATTCATTATCTAACAAAAGATTACAACAAATGTCAAGCCAATAATATCGATACCACTGTATAAGACAAATATATAGTATCTCCTTAATTTACAGAATGTTAAAAATTAACATGGTTTTTCAAATCCAACAGAAATCCGAATTCGATCCTGGCCTGTTGGCCATGAATGAAAATTCATTAATTAATATCCCTCTTGATTTTAAGACCATTTCATGTCTAGAAAGAACAAAGTACGCTTCATTTTCAAAAACCAGGGAGGGTGACATGACAAAACCATTTAATTACTCTTCAGATTTTGAACGTGCGCTTGATTTTGGCCGGCCCCCGAATATTAAAACTCTTTTCCCGAACTCCAAAGCCCTTCTGGTCAGCGGGAAATATATCGACCACGCCATGCTCACAAAGGGCAATTGCATGACCATTGCCGCCAACGGCCGTAATTCCTTTATCATCAGGGGCGCCCTTGCTGCTGCGCAACGGGCCGACGCTGCCGTCATCATTGAAATTGCGAGGTCCGAGGGGGGAACGGATGCCTATTGCGCCGTCAGCCTGTGGAATATTGCAAGGCAGACCGATGCCTTTATGAACGAAATGGGCATCACCATACCGGTAGCCATCCATGCCGATCATTTCGGCTTGAAAAAACCTGCAGACATTGAGCCTGCAAAAACAGAAATTCAATCTTTGTTTGATGCCGGAATTACATCCATCGCCATTGATGCCTCTCACATGCCCGATGATCAGAATCTTCTGGCCAATATCGAATTATTCCCCTTTATTCCCCACTGGGCCGGCCTTGAGACCGAAGTGGGGGAGATAAAAGGCAAATCAGGCTTGTCCACACCGCAGGAAGCGCTCTTTCTCATTCAGGGCCTCAATGCCCACAATATTTTTCCCAACTGGATCGCCTTGAACAACGGTACTACCCATGGTATTGAGGCCAGTGATACCGGAATTCAGGTGGAATTGACCGCTGAAATCCATCAAGCGCTTGATCAGTATAAGG
>JAABTB010000356.1 GCA_011390085.1 Desulfobacula sp. | reverse complement strand
TGATATCCGGCAGCAATGTACGGGATTTCTATATGGCCTTGCCACGGCAGATGCCTATATCAAAGCAGGACTTGCCCAAAAAATTCTGCTGGTCGGTGGAGAAGTGCATTCTTCGGGTCTGGACAAATCCACACGGGGACGGGATGTCACGGTAATTTTCGGAGACGGGGCCGCCGCCCTTTGTATTGAAGGCGTTGAAACAGATGAACATGCCGGTGTCCTTGCATCGGCCCTGCATGCAGACGGCCATTATGCGGAAGCCTTGATGACGGAACTTCCTGCATCAAGGCTTCCTGTTCGGATGCCGTCTGGTGTTCCCACGGATGATCCACGATATTTTCCGGTCATGGATGGGCCCGCCATATTTAAAAAAGCGGTGAGGATGATGCCCCAGGTGATTAACGAAGCCCTTAAAAAGGCCGGGATGCGCCTGGAAGATATTGATCTCATCATCCCGCACCAGGCAAATATGAGGATTAATCAGGCCCTTGGACAGTTCCTCAAACTGGATGAAAACAAAATTTTTCATAATATTCAGAAATATGGAAATACTACGGCCGCCAGTATTCCGCTGGCCCTTCATGAAGCCATGGCCCAGGGAAGGATCGGAAAATCAGGAGATGTCGTCCTGTTTGTGGGTCTGGGCGCTGGACTTACCTGGGGCAGTGTAATTTACAAATATTTATAATGATCCTTTAAATAAGGTATCCAGATAAAATTGAACTGCCGGATTCAGGGAATCAAAATTATAATGTGTATCCACATTCTTATTTCTGATCTGATTTCTGATGTCTGAAGCAAGGATTTTGCCCAGTTCAACACCAAATTGATCAAAGGGATTCACTCCCAGGACAAAGCCCTCATATATCGTTTTTGCTTCATAAAAAGACAGAAGCATGCCAATGCTTTCGGGCGTCAGATCATTGATCAGAATGGTGGAAGAAGGTCTGTTTCCACTGAAGAATTTGGCCTTGTCGTCATCGTCCTTACCCACGGCAAGGGCTTGGGCCTGGGCAATCATATTGGCCCACAATTCCTGGTGGTTGTAAACGCCTTTTGAACTTGCCTGGGCTTTGGTGTAAACCGGATTGACAACCCCGATAAACTCTACAGGGAATGGGCTTCCCTGGTGGGCAAATTGGAAAAAAGAGTGCTGGGCATTGGTTCCCGGTTCTCCAAAAATAATGACCCCCGTCTGATACGTTATGGGATTTCCATCCATTGTTGTGCCCTTGCCAAGGCTCTCCATATACAATTGCTGGATATGGGGAGCAAGTTTTGAAAGGGCTGAACAGTATGGGATGACGGCCTGGGCAGGGTAGTTCAGGAAATTGGAATTCCATATGCTGATAAGGGCTGAAATCAAAGGGATATTCTTGTCTTCCGGGGCATTTAAGGCATGCAGATCCATTCTATGACAGCCTTTTAAAAATCGGATAAAAACATCATGGCCAAAGGCAAGACTGAGGGGAACCCCGCCCACGGCAGAACTGACGGAATATCTCCCACCGATAAAATCAAACATATGAAAAGAGGCAAGCACCGGATTTGAAGGATCATCTCCCGGGCTTCCCTTTGAGGTGACGGTGACCAGATGGTGAGCCGGATCAAGGTGATGATTTTTTAAAAATAAGAGGGCCTGCTCCAGATTGGCCATGGTTTCGGTTGTGGTATAGGATTTTGAAATCACGATCCAGAGACAGGTTTCAGGGTCAATTTCCTTAATTACCTGACCAAAATTATCAATATCCACATTGGGTAGAAAATGAAGGTCAATCTGCGGGGTCAGACTGTGTTTTAAGGCCGTGAAAACAAATTCACAACCCAGATAAGAACCGCCGATCCCAATGACAACGGCATCGGTAAATGCTTTTCCGGTAGTGCCTTTGATTTTTTTTGTATGGATCTTTAACACAAATTCTTTTATTTGCTCATTCACCCGATGGATCTCAGGCTTGACATCCAGCCCGTTCAAAAAAACAGGGGCAGGGCTAAAATCTCTGGTTGCAGTATGCAGAACAGCCCTGTTTTCCGTCACATTGATGATCTCTCCGGACATCATCCTTGAAAATTTATCTTTTGCCTCTGCCTCTCCTGCCAGCCGAATCAATTCATTAAATATGGATCGATCAATTCTCTGTTTTGAAAAATCGTAAAAAAAACCGTCCTCACGGATTGACAATTCATTTAGCCTTTCAGGGTCTTGAATAAGGTTTTTTAAGTGTTTTTGATCTTGATTCATTTCTCTCGAAAGCCTTTTTAATTCTTTGTATGCGGCAAAATTGCAGAATTCGGGCTGGTTCATTTTTTCTCCTAAAATATAGTATAAATTGCAGGAAAGATTGTGAATCATACGGAAAGCTTTTTCACCGGTCAAGACCTTGCATGGAAAATACCTTGACAATTCAGCCCGCAGGCCTTTATTTATAGTTTCATGAAAAAAATGATTGAAAGGCTGATCAAAAAAGGGGTTACCCTGCCCAATCCTGAAACCGTCTATATTTCAGAAGATGTGAACCCTGATCGAATATCCGGTGAAAACGTCATCATCTATGGTGGCTGTAAAATCATCGGAGAACAATCCCTGATCATGAAAAATTCTCAAATCGGATACGAGGCCCCGGTGACACTTGAGAATACATTGATCGGCGAAAATACAAAATTAATGGGTGGTTTTTTTAATGGGGCCGTGTTTGCAGGCGACAATATATTTGGGTCCGGAGCCCATGTGAGAAAAGGGACCATCCTGGAAGAAGAAGCCGGCGCAGCTCATACCGTCGGCTTGAAACAGACAATTCTATTTCCGTTTGTTACACTTGGCAGCCTGATTAATTTCTGCGATTGCTTTATGGCCGGCGGCACAAGCCGGAAAGATCATTCAGAAGTCGGCTCGTCGTTTATCCATTTTAATTATACCCCC
>JAABTB010000355.1 GCA_011390085.1 Desulfobacula sp. | reverse complement strand
AAGACAACAGGATTCTGAGCCAAACCTTTCGGTCTGTCGTGGATGCCAGGGGACAATCCCTTTCCTATGACCATAACCCCTCGCCCCTGGCTAAACATTTGCAGGCATCGGGCCTTGTCCGGCTGGAAAACAAGGGGATTCTGATAGACCCTGAAAGCTTCAGGGTCATGACCGGGACAGGTGAAGCGGAAGCCTTTGCCTCGCCGCGGCTCTTCAGCGTCGGCATCATGAACCAGGGGCAGATCATCAATGCCAGCATGGCCCGGGAATGTGTTCTTTCCACCCATAAGATTGCCTTGGGGATGATCCATGACCTGTACCCGTATTGATCTCTTTTGACCTTTTATCCAAAGGGCAGCACATCCCCGGACTTCGGCACAACCACGTCATGGCCCCTGCTTCTGAGGGTTTGGGCAAAGGCGGCACTCTGGGATGCCTCGCCGTGGACGACGGCGATTTTCTTTATCCTCAGATTGGATTTTGTAATAATGCTTTCAAGTTCATGTTTATCCCCATGGGCGCTGAATCCGCCGATTTTTTCCACCTTGGCGCGCAAGGGATAGGTCTTCCCCAGGATTTTCAGTTCGGGCGGGTCCTGTTTTTCATTTTGCGCCATGGCCTCGCCGAATTCCTCAATGCGCCTGCCCAGGGTATTTTCCGCCATATATCCCACCAGAAGAATGGTGTTTTTCGGGTTATGAACCTTGTACCGAAGATGATGCAGGATTCGCCCGGCCTCACACATGCCCGATGCGGAAATCACCACATGGGAGGATTCATCCTGGTTCAGGCGCATGGATTCCTCCACGGTCTGGACAAACCTGATCTTGTTGAAATAAAACGGGTTGATGCCTTTTTTCAGGAAGGCCTCATGGGTGTCCATGTCATAGCTTTCCAGATGTTCTCCAAACACCCGGGTCAGGTTGGACGCCAGGGGACTGTCCACAAACACGGGCATCCTCGGCACCTCTTTTTTGTCATACAGCTCATGGATCATATAAATAAGCTCCTGGGTCCGGCCAAAGGCAAAGGAAGGGATAATGACGGACCCTCCCCGGTCAAAGGTCTCGATCAGGACTTTTTTCAGGCTTGGTCCCAGATCGGCCACGGGATCATGCTCCCGGTCCCCATAGGTGCTTTCCGTAATGAACAGATCAATGTCCCGGTCTTCCTCATCAAAGACCAGGGTCGGGTCCTGCAGGATGGGTTTTCCGAACCGGCCCACATCTCCGGTATAGAGCACCCGGTAAGTCCTGCCGTCTTTTTTGATGGTCACCAAAGAAAAGGCCGAGCCCAGGATATGACCGGCCACATAAAATTTCACCGTGGTGTCTTTTCCAATGGTTACCGGATATTTATAGGGATACCCGTCGATAAAACCCAGAGATCGCCGGGCCTCCTCCATGGTATACAGGGGGGTGATGATATCCAGCCCGTTTTTTTTCTGAAGATCTTTGATGGACTCGTTGTTGAGGTCATAGGCATTTTTTTTCAGGAGTTTTTTGATATCGCTTTTTCCCCTCTCGGTAATCTGCTTTTGGGTATTGTTCTGTTCCTGCTGGTATAAAAAGGATCTCAAGGATTTATAATTCAAATACTGGGCATCCGACTCCTGGATATGGCCGCTGTCCATGAGCATATACTGAAGGGCGCCGGCCGTGGGCCGCGTGGTGATGATCCGTCCTGAAAAATCCTTGCCGGTCAGTACGGGAATCCGCCCGGAGTGGTCAATATGGGCATGGGACAAAACCATATTGGTAATGTCTTTTCTGTCCAGAGGAAAATTCCTGTTTTTCTCCGTGCTTTCCTTACGCCTGCCCTGATACATCCCGCAATCCAATAAAATCCGGTCCGCGCCCGTATCCAGAAGATGCATGGAACCGGTCACCTCACCTGCCGCACCATAGAATGTCACATCCATAATTTTCTCAATCCCTTTTCAGTTTTCCGGAAGTATACGATCAACATCCGCGTCTATTTATTAAATACCTTTTTCAACAGGTCCGTGGTCCGCTTGGCAGGATTTTGGCGGATGGCCGCCTCTTCCTTTGCCATATAATAAAAAATGCCGTCCATGCCCTTTTCAACCACGTGATCCGTCAAATTAGCTTTAACGTCCGGCACAAAGGGAATGGCCTTATATTGTTTCATGACATCATCATAGACCTTGACCGCACCCACGCCGGACAGGCTTTCTTCGATAACGGGCTTCATTTCCCGGGCCAGTTCAGGTGTCATCTTCCCTTTAAAATATTGGGTGGCCGAATCGTCCGGGCCGTTCAGGATGCCTTTGGCATCCTCCAGGGTCATGGCGGCAATGGCATTCCAGAACAATTGCTTGGCTTTGGGCGTTGCCATTTCTGCGGCCCGGTTCAGTTTTAATTCAAGATCTTCCAGAAGAGAAGATTTCCCCACCTTGGAAAGAACGGATTTGACCTTATCGAGGCCGGCCGGCAGGGGGATATGGATACTGGAATCCGTATTGAAGCCGTCTGTCGTTCCCAATTGAGCCACCACATTTCCGGAACCGATTTTCAGGGCTTCTTTCAGACCGGCACCGATTTCATCAGTACTGAGGCTACCGGCCGGACTTCCCATCCCCAGGGATTTTAACAGATCACTGCCCCTATTCAAAAGGGAGGTATTGGCCGAGCCTGTCAAGGGCAAGCTCACTAATAACAGAGCCAGAAAAATCAGACCCCCCATCCGCGTCGGTTTATGCTCAAATACAGTCATATGCATCTCCATCCTTCCTTTGTTATTTACCAAAACCCGGCAACAGATCTTTGATCTGTTGTTTTACATCCGGCGGGGTGGTTTTTTGCCCGGCATCATTTCCACCGCCCAGAACCTGATTTTTCAATGCTTCAGGGTCAAGGTTCACACCGCTTCCGATCATTCCCTTAATATCCGGCCGGACCTTAGGGGAAGAAAAGGAACCCG
>JAABTB010000354.1 GCA_011390085.1 Desulfobacula sp. | reverse complement strand
ACTGGATCAATGCGGCCACGGGATGGGAATTGACGCCGGACCAGTACATGGAGAAGGCGGCGGATATCCACACGCTCAAGCAGGCCTTCAATATCAGGCACGGCATTGATCCCAGACAGAGCAAACTCAGCGGGCGGGCCCTGGGCCGGCCCCTGCAGCATGAAGGTGCCAATAAAGGCCGCTCCATTGATATAGAAGCCTTGATGAAAGGCTACTGGGAAGACTTTGGATGGGACGGCGATACCGGCAGGCCCCCGGACGAACGGATTCAAACCATCACCGCCGGTGTTTAAGGGGAGGATTGAGGAGGACTAGGATGGCCTATTATATTACGGAAGCATGCAGCGGGTGTACGGCCTGTGCAACGGTCTGCCCGACGGGAGCGGCTTCGGGCCGGAAAAAGGAGCTGCACCGGATCGATGAAAAAACCTGTATCGAATGTGACGCCTGTGGAAAGGTCTGCCTGGAAGGCGCGGTCAGAGATGCCTCGGGCCGGGTTCCGGAACGGATGAAACGCGGGGAATCGAAAAAGCCGTTTTTTGATACACAAAAATGCAACGGCTGCGGGATCTGCCCGGATGTCTGCCCCACGGGCTGTATTTCCATGCGAGCCCCGGACCGAAAAGACGGCCATGCCCGCCCCATGGTGATAGATTTTAAGAGCTGCATCGGTTGCTGCTTCTGCGCTGCGGACTGCCCGGTGGAGGCCATAGAAATGGACCTGCCGGCGATTGTGGAGGAGAAGGTGATAAAGGAAGCGGCTCAAAGAGATAAAAGCATGACATGGACATTAAAGAAGATCGGTTACCGGGCCTTCCAAAAAGGGATGAAGCCGGCCTCAAAGATCATTCCTTTTCCCATACCGGTCCTGTTGACGGGTCCGGGCAGCGTGACCATGCTGGCCCAGAACATCCAGGCCCGGGGAATTAAGCATGTCCTAGTGGTGACGGATAAGGTCCTGATGGATCTCGGGCTCCTGGACGGATTTTTGGCCTCCCTTAAAGAACACGGGGTGGCCTATACGGTCTTTGATGATGTCCAGGCGAACCCGACCATTGAAAATGTCGAAGCCGGCCGGAAAATTTACCGGCAGAACAAATGCCGGGCCATCGTCGGTTTTGGCGGGGGCTCGCCCATGGATTGCGCCAAAATCATCGGCGCCCGGATCCGGAATCCCTATCTTTCCGTACGCATGATGAAAGGACTTTTCCGGGTGCTCATTCCCATTCCTCCCTTTTTCTGTGTCCCGACAACGGCGGGAACCGGGTCCGAAGCGACGATTGCTGCGGTGATCACCGACGCCCGGAATCATTTTAAATTTGCGGTCAATGACATCAAGCTGGTGCCTAAAATCGCGGTTCTGGACCCGGAATTGATGAGGGGCCTGCCGCCGCACATCACCTCGACCACGGGCATGGATGCCCTGACCCATGCGGTGGAGGCCTATATCAACCTGAGCGGCAATCCCTTCACCGATGAAAATGCGGAAAGAGCGGTTCGGCTTATTTTTGAGAACCTTGAAAAGGCTTATCTTGACGGCAATGATATGGAAGCCAGAAACAATATGGCCCTGGCTTCCTTTTATGGCGGGGTGGCCTTTACACGGGCCTATGTAGGCTATGTCCATGCCATTGCCCACAATATGGGTGGGCTTTACGGGGTCCCCCACGGCCTGGCCAACGCCGTGATCCTGCCCTATGTGCTGGATTTCTGCCGGAACGCCTCAGAGAAAAGACTGGCCCGTCTGGCCGTTGCCGGGGGCATTGGAACCCTTGGGGAGCCGGAAGCAGAACTGTCCTACCGGTTCATCGAAAAAATAAAAACCATGAATAAAAATATGAAGATCCCAACGGGCATCGAGCAGTTGAAGGAAAGCGATATCCCTCTGATTGCCGAGCGAGCCCTGAAAGAGGCCCACCCCCTCTACCCGGTGCCGGTGTTTATGACCCGACGGGCCTGTGAGGAGATTGTGGAAAAGCTTCTGGTCTAGTCCAGGGTTAGAGGCACCCGTGATCTTTGCTGTTTACAAAGGTCCTCCGTCAGCTTTTGCAGGTGAGCGAATAGGCCAGCCACGGCAGCCCTGAGCAGTTTTTTCTTCATGCATTTGGGCATGTCCAGGCGCATCCGGTGCAGGAATGGGAGAAGCTGTTGATCCGGTTTTTTGATCAGTTGGGCCGCGATACCGAGAACGGTTTTCACACGCCGGGTTTTGATCCTGTTCTTCAGACCCTTTAAGGCGCCGGCCAGCCGGATTTCCTCTTGGGTATAGTCTGTGCCGAAGGGAAAGCTGGTGAAATATCCCTGGCGCCTGAACGGCCCCAGTTTTTCCTGGAGTTTCTCCGGCGTATTGCTGCAAAAGGCCCGGGGGATCTTATAATTCATGGAAATCTTGCCGGCCCTCTGGGCCTGGGCCAGCAGCCGGGGCTGAAAACGGGAGTCGGCAATATTCAGAAGGGCCTCGATCACCTCATGATCGCATTTACCGCGTAGATCGGCAATGCCGTATTCCGTTACCATAATGTCCCTGAGATGCCTGGGAATGGTGATGTGCCCGTAATTGAACACCAGATTGGACACCAGTTTGCCGCAGGCCTGTTTGGTGCTCCGGACCATCATAATCAACCGGCCGTCCTCCAGGGCATGGGCCATGGAAACAAAATTGTATTGTCCGCCCACACCGCTGACAATGCTGCCGCATTCAAGCCCGTCCGACACCACTGCCCCGAGGAGGGTCACCATCATCCCGGCATTGACGAACCGGCCGTCTTTCCGTTGCAGGGATTTGAGGGTTTCATTCCCGTAGAGCTGGTTGACATAGTCCACCCCGGTCATGGAAAAGAGGCGGCGTTCATGTTCGGGCATCCGGTTGAGGGCCTCATAAAAATCCCTGGGCCCGATGAAAAACGAACCGTGGCAGACCACGCCGTGTTTAAGCCTTTGGCCGAGGTTCCG
>JAABTB010000353.1 GCA_011390085.1 Desulfobacula sp. | reverse complement strand
ATGCTGAGCAGGGTTTCCCGCATATGGTCAACCATATGCTCGATTTCATCGCCTCCGGCCAGTTTTTTAACCGGCAGGCCGGCAGGCTTTTTGATTTTTGCGGAGAAGATGGAAATTTCATAGAGCAGGACGGCCAGGCTATGGCTCAGGTTCATGGACGGAAACCCGTCATGGGTGGGGATGGTGATAAAATGTCGGCAAAGGCTCAGATCCCTGGTTTCAAGGCCGTTGTCTTCGGGCCCCAGCACCAGGGCGCAGGGGATGCCGGAAAAATCCCGGTTTATGGTTTCGGCTGCGGCCGCCGGGGTAAAAAAATTTTCCCGGTATTTGCCGAACCTGCGGGTGGTGCCAAAGGCCACCTGGATATCGGAGAGGGCGGACCTCAGGTCATCAAAGACCTGGGTGGCTTCAAGGATGGGGAAGGCGGTCAGGGCCATTTTTTTGGCCTCCAGAGACAGGTATTCCGGTGTGGGCTCCACCAGCCTCAGCCGGGTAAAGCCGAAATTCATCATGACCCTGGCCACGGACCCGATATTGATGGGGCCCTGGGGTCTGACCAGGACGATGGAAAGATTATCCGGGCTCATTTGTCTTGGTGTCCCTTCTCTTTAGTATCTATGACCAGGGTGACGGGTCCCTGGTTGACCAGGGAGACCTCCATCATGGCCTGGAAAACGCCTGATTTTGTCTCAACCCCCAATTCCCTTGCCCGGCGGATAAAATATTCGTAGAGCCGGTTGGCCTTTTCAGGGGCGGCAGCTTTGATATAGGAAGGGCGCCTTCCTTTCCGGCAATCGCCGAGAAGGGTGAACTGGGAGACCACCAGGAGTTCTCCCCGGATATCCATCAAAGAGATATTCAGTTTGCCGTTTTCGTCTTCAAAGATGCGCAAATGGATGATTTTTTCCACCAGGAAATCGGCATCCTTTTCCGTGTCGTCCTCGGATACGCCCAGAAGAACCATGAGCCCGGGGCCGATGCCCGAGACCAGGGCGCCGTCCACGGTCACCTGGGAATTTTTAACCCGCTGAACCACTGCCTTCATTATAATTATCTTCCTTTATTCATATTCGGTGATGAGGACCGGATCAGGCCAGTCCGTGCCGAAACCTTCCGCTGTCAGTATGGCCATGGCCTTTTCCACATGGCCCCCGGCCTCGGCCACGCCGTGGGAATCATCCCCCGGAACCAGGGGGATTCCCATTTCCCTTGCCGTTTTCCGGATGGAGGCGGTCAGGTAGGGTTCTTTTTCCCCCCTTTTCAAGGGCCGGAGATTGAAATCCAGGACAAGGTTCAGGGATTTGATGAGCTTCAGGTTCCGGAGGATTTTTTCCTGGACCGCGGGGATTACCAGTCTTTTTTCATAGTCCGGGTCAAAGATCCGGATAAGGTCGAAATGGCCCACTACAAATGGCTTCAGGGTCAGGATCATGTCCTGCTGAAGGTCAAAATACCGCTGGTACAGGGTTTCGTGGGAACCGCACAGGGAAACCATCCGGTCGTAATCTTCTTTGCAGTAGTCAAAGCAGACATCATCCACATGATGGACCGAGCCGACCAGATAATCGGGCTTGAACCGCCGGATGAGGTTTTTGATATGGGCCCCGTATCCTGTATAGGTTTCCGTTTCCATTCCGGCAAAGATCCTGATCCGGGATGCATATTTTTGCTGAAGCCGCCGGAGAGTATGAAAATAGGCTTCAAACCGTTTCTCAAGATCAGCAACCGTCAGGCCCAGGTTTTGCTCATCCGGGTAAAGAAAATTTACCCGGCCCGGCGGGACATGTTCGGTAATACCGACCCGGGTAAAGCCAAGATCAATATACCTTAAAATGATATCTTCCAGATCATCTTTGGCATGGCTGCAGAATTGGCCGCTGTGGCCGCCGTGCAGGGATATGAGATTTTTGTGGGTCATGGACGGCAACCTAACATCAAAAAGGGGATAAAATCAAGAGGGTTTGAGGCCAATGGGGCGGAGGCCGGGATCAAAGGGATGGGATTGGGCAAAATCGGGCTGATACGCGTCTTTGCTGTCCAGCTCCTGGACCCAGCCGGTTTCAAGACCCAGAAAATCCATCTCATCCAGCACCTCATCGTATTCCGCCTGGGTCACCCCCCGGTTCAACCCCTGGTTCAGCCCTTTTTGGCCGGCCACATGGGGAGTGGGAGAATACTGGGCCATGATGGAAACCGTGATATCCGGGGAGATGTCCCTGGCCAGGAATCTCAGCACCGCCTTGCTGTTCTCCACCTGGCCCGGAAGCACCAGGTGGCGCACGATGACGCCTTCTTGGATCTCGCCCCCGCCGTTTAATTTCAGGGCCAGGCCCTTCTGCCGGACCATTTCCCGGATGGCGGCCGTGGCAACGGCAGGGTAGCGGGGGGCATGGGAAAGCTTCAGGGCAAGGGCCTCATCCATATATTTCAGGTCCGGGAGCCAGACCCGGATCAGGGGGGCAAGGGCCTTCAGGCTTTCCACCCGGTCATAGGCATGGGTATTGTAGACTGTGACCGGGGTCCGGCCTTTTTTCCGCAGGGCCCGGATAAGGGCCTGAACCTGGGGGATCACATGGGAGGGCGATACAAAGCCCATGGCCGGGGCGCCCTGGTCCAGAACCGTTTCAATCCGGCGGACAACCTCGTCCAGGGTCAGGGTATATTCGATTTGGGGGTCCGTATTCCGGCTGATCTGGTGGTTCTGGCAATAGAGGCATTGAAGGTTGCACCGCGTGAAAAATACATTGCAGATGCCGTGCTCTCCGCCAATGACCGGCTCTTCCCCCTGGTGCAGGCAGATGGCGCCGATCTGGAACCCGGCCCCGGTGCGGCAATATCCCAGTTCCCCGGCCAGTCGGTTCACCCGGCAATCCCTGGGGCAGCATCGGCATGAGCGAAGCGCTTTAGAATCAGGGCCAAAGGGCAGGGCGCTGTGGATGGGCCTCATGGGATCATAGC
>JAABTB010000352.1 GCA_011390085.1 Desulfobacula sp. | reverse complement strand
TCCTGTTTCCCTTTGCCCTCAGGGCCGGGAAAGCCCATTTGAAGGCCCTGAAAAAAACAATTCTTCCCGGATTTCTCAGCAGCCTTACGGTATTGTCCTATTATTTTGCCATCGGGCTCGGGCCCGTGGCCTATGTTTCTTCGGTGAGGCGGCTGGGCGTCTTGTTTACCATGATGATGGGCATCATGATCTTAAAGGAAGGCATCCGGCGACTCGGGTTTCTCGGCGGGATCATCATGATTGCCGGGGCCGTCCTCATCAGCCTCTTTGGATAGAGGGCCGCCCCTTTTTACGCAAGGGTTACCCGGCTTTTAATTTTTCAATATTGGTTTTTGCAAATTCAATGGAAGGGTCTATTTCAAGGGCCATTTCATAATAGTGGACCGCCAGTTTTGTTTCCCCCAGTTCCCGGTAGCAGGACCCGATATTGGCATAGTTGAGGGCCAGGGAGGGATCGATTTCCAGGGCTTTTTCAAAACAGGCCAGGGCAGCCTTGTGGTCTTTCTGCATAAACCGGCAAAAGCCCATGGTATTGAACATATCCGGCCGCTGGGGGTCGATGTCCAGACCGAAACGGCAGGTCTCAACAGCCTGTTCATATTGCTGAAGGTCTTTTTGGCAGGCCCCCATATGGGAATAGATATCGGGCAGGTTCAGCCGCACGGGCTGTCTTTTCAGGGCCGTCTCAAATTCTTTTAAGGCTTTTTCCCGGTCTTCCAGGGCATGGAGCATGAGACCCCGGTAAAAGCTGGTATAATATTGTCCGGGCAGGGCTTTTTCCAGGATGCTGAGTTTTCTCAAGGCCGGGGCCGGATCAAAGCTTTCCGTGATGAGCCGGGCCGTAAACATGCCCACACTGGCTGAAACTGCCCTTTCTCTGAAATGGGCGCCGGGAATGACGGCATAAAAGGCCGGGATTTGGAGCCGGTCATGGGTGGTGCGGATGACCAGGACTTCAAAGCCCCTTTTGGCAAGGGCCTGGATCAGGTTCTCCACTTCGATCCGGATATTGTTGCTGGACAGGTCTGGCAAATCCTTGATGGAAACCAGGGTTTCAGGATGGGTGATACACTTTGTATCCTCAATGCGGGTGAATTTGGGCAGGCCGCTGGCCACATAATTGGAGCCTGAATTAAAATCTCCGGCAAGCTGGGCCGTTTCTGTCAAGGCCCGGCTCATGGCCTTTTCCGGGTCAGGGGAGGTTCCTGCGGTCCAGATGATTTCACTCATGGCCGGGAAGGTGGACGGGTCATACGCCAGAACCGCCACCGTGGGAATGCCCGTGTCCAGGGAAAAATCCGAGGCATAGACCTCTATGCCCTGCCGTTTAAATTTCTCCAGCATTTCACAGACCAAAGGATCGGTAAAAGAATCGAGGCGGATGCCCGGCACCTTTAATCCGCCGTGGCTGACCAGAGAAGAGGTATGGCGTTCGACCAGTTCGCAGATGCCCTGGCTCAAGGCTTCTTCCGTGCAGTTGCCGGCGCTGGGCCCGTTGAATTCATTGATCATATAAAACCAGTCAAAGGGGATCAAAACCTCTGTTTTCCGGGTCAGGTTATAGCCCCGTGTCCATTTCAGGGGGAGATCCTCAAACACGGGTTTGACGGCCAGGGCATCGGTTTCATTGTCATGGACGGATTGGATGATCTGATCAAAGAAAAGGGCCTTATCACCGAGTTCTTTTGCGGTTGCATAAAAGAAATTCGTTTCATTTTTGACAAAGGAAAAAAAACTGAACCGTTCGGCCAGCTCCATGACGGCGCTGGCTTCGGACTGGGCCGGGGTTCCGCCCTTGCCCATCTGCTTTTTGGTGCCGATGACATCAACAGCGTCGCTGCCGCATTCGCTGAAAAATACGGGGATATCCAGCCTGCCGTTATCGATACGCCTTGTCCGGCTCAGGATATCAAGGTTCAGCCGGGCGGTTTTTTCCTTAAACCCGGCCACGGTTTCTTCCGGGGACATGATCTTGTCCTGGTCATAGGTATAGCCTTTAAAGGCATCTTTCAATTCAACAATATATGTCATTTTTCTTCCTTGGGAGTCCTGTCCCGGGTCCGATGTTTTTCCCCTAAAGGCCGGCCGGTTCAATCCGGTCGCCGACCCGGATGAAGCCGCCCTTCAGAATTTTAGCAAATACACCTTCCTTGGGCATAATGCAATCCCCTGTCCGGTAAAATATGGCGCATTTTTGATGGCATTCCTTCCCGATCTGGGTGATTTCCACCAGCGCACTTTCTCCGAGCCTGAAAATTTTTCCAACAGGTTCGTTTTTCCAGTCAATGCCGGTTGTGGCAATATTTTCGGCAAAATCTCCGAAATTCAGTTTGAAATCTTCAGAGCTTGCCTTTTCAATGCTTTCCGAGGCCAGAAAGCTTAGTTGCCGGTGCCAGTCCCCGGCATGGGCATCCCCTTTGATGCCGTGGTTTTCCACGAGTTCGGCGGTTTCGATACAGTGCTTGACGGTTCCCTTTTTATGGCTCACGGCTATGGATACGATTTTCATCATTTTCGATTCTCCTATGCTACATTGTGATATTCTTTATACCACAAAAGGGTAGTCGTTTGTCAAGGCCAAACCCGGTTCGGGTCCGTTTAAAATACTCGGCAATCGATGTAATTACAGAGCATGGGAAGAATTTAGAATCCTGGGAATCAGGATCTTGACACCAGGGCGTAGACCTGTCCGTTTTCTTTCCAGATGTCCGCCCGGCAGTCTTTGATCTCAAAATGGCTTTCCGTGCCCTCGGCCATTTCAAAACCCAGATGGTCTCGACTCAGGATAAAAAGTGAAACGGTCTGCCCACTTTTTTGATAAAAAAGATAGGCGGTTCTGCATTTACCGACAAAGCAAAGCCTTCCGCCCAGGAGGGTATAGCCTTTTTCCGGTAAATCAGGAAGGATGACATCAAATTCAAGCTCTTTTCTCATAACGGCCAGGGCTTCATCCAGTTTGTCCGGTGT
>JAABTB010000351.1 GCA_011390085.1 Desulfobacula sp. | reverse complement strand
CCTGAATCCATCGATCTTGTGGCCACGGAACAGGGCATTGCCCATTTGCGGGGCAGAACCTTACGGGAAAGGGCCCAGGCCCTGATCGAAATCGCCCATCCCGAAGACCGGCCCCTCCTGGTGGAAGGCGCCAAAAAGATTAATATCCTTTACAAGGACCAGATTTTCCTGGCCGACAGCGCTCATTTTTATCCTTCGGACCTTGAAACCCGGCATACCTTTAAAAACAACCTGAACATCCGGTTCCGGGCCATCAAACCCTCGGATGAAGACCAGATGCGGCGGCTGTTTTACCGTTTTTCCGACAAAGCCATCTATTACCGGTATTTTTCTCCCATCAAAACCATGCCCCATGAGCGAATGCAGGAATATGTCAATGTGGATTACCGGGATGTCCTCTCCATTGTAGCCCTTATCGGCGAACCCGGCCAGCAGACCCTGATTGCCGAGGCAAGATACGCCCGCCACAGGAATAAACCCGTTGTGGACGTCGCCTTTGTCGTGGATGAAACCTACCAGGGATACGGCATTGCCACCTACCTCTACCAGATGCTGGCCAAACTGGCCAGGGAAAGGGGAGTCCAGGGCATGACCGCCGATGTCCTGGCGTCCAACCGCTATATGATGAAAGTCTTTGAAAAGGGACCCTATCCGGTCCAGGCAAAAATGGAGCAGGGCGTTTACGCCCTGACCATTGATTTATCCAAGACCAATGCCGGATAACCCGGCCGGCGGCAGGTCCATTGGTTTTGAATGCAGACCGGCCGGAATAGTATAAGCCTACCCGAACCGGCCGGTGATATAGTCATTGGTCAGTTGATGGAGGGGGCTGAGGAAGATCTGGTCCGTGGGGCCGATTTCAATGAGGTCCCCCATGTGGAAAAAGGCGGTGCGCTGGGAAACCCGGGAGGCCTGCTGCATGGAATGGGTGACAATGGCAATGGAATATTCTTTTTTCAATTCATCGATGAGGTCCTCGATCACGGCTGTGGCAATGGGGTCCAGGGCCGAACAGGGCTCGTCCATGAGGATGACTTCAGGGTTCACGGCAATGGTTCTGGCAATGCAGAGCCGTTGCTGCTGGCCGCCGGAAAGCCCGGTTCCCGGCTGGGTCAGGCGGTCTTTGACTTCATTCCAGAGCCCTGCCCGTTTCAGGGATTGTTCCACCAATTCATCGGTTTCCTGGCGGTTCTGAACCAGCCCGTGGATTTTAGGGCCATAGGCAATATTGTCGTAAATGGATTTGGGAAAGGGGTTGGGTTTTTGAAAAACCATTCCGATCCTTGCCCTTAACGGCACCACATCGATTTTTTTGTCATAGATATCCGTGTCGTCCAAAAGGATCTTCCCCTCCACCCGGCAGCCTTCAATGGTATCATTCATCCGGTTCAGGCACCGGATAAAGGTGGATTTCCCGCACCCGGAAGGCCCGATCATGGCAATGACTTCATTTTTTCCGATGTCAAGGGTGACATTGTTGATGGCCTTTTTTTCACCGAACTGGTAATAAACATCCACATTTTCGCAGCGCATCCGGAAATTGGGAGCTTGCGCCTGGCCGACGGTTTCCCGGACATTCCGGTCTACCAGTTGGCTTTTTCGCTTTCCGGGCAAGGGATTTTCCGTCATTTTCGTTTCAACCTTATGGTTTATGGTTTCGTTTGCCTGATACATGATGATGCAGCCTTTGTATATACCGGATGGAAAGGTTTTTCCATCCGGTATGGGGAAAAATTATAAATCCGATACGTTGAGCGGTGTCAGATTGTTTGCAATATCACTGTACTTTTTTCTTTCAGCCTCCGGCATGGGGATCAGGCCTTTGTCGGTCAGATAGCCTTCTTCACCCCAGGCTTTTTCGCTGGTGAATTCCTTCAGGAATTCCCGGATGCCCGGAATCTGATCCACATGGGCTTTTTTCACATAAAAGAACAGGGACCGGGAAACCGGGTAGGATCCGTCGGCAATGGCTTCGAAAGCCGGGGTAACCCCTTCCACCACAGAGCCCTGGAGTTTGTCGGTATTCTGGTCCAGGAAGCTGAAACCGAAGATTCCCAAGGCATTGGGATTGGCATCCAGTTTCTGGACAATCAAATTGTCGTTTTCACCGGCTTCTATATAGGGGCCGTCTTCACGAACCATGTGGCAGATGGATTTGAATTGTTTTTCATCGGCTTTTTCCATGGCTTTGATGAATTCGAATTTTTTCCCACCGGTTTCCATCACCAGCTCTACAAAAGCATCACGGGTTCCGGAGGTGGGCGGTGGGCCAAGAACTTCAATGGCCATGTCCGGAAGTTCAGGATTTACGTCTTTCCAGGTCTTATAGGGATTGGCTACCACCGTCGGGGTTCCGTCGGGGTTGGGAACCTTGGCTGCCAGGGCCAGGAAGATATCTTTCCGGGTCAGGTTAAACTGTTTTGCTTTTTTGGAATTGGCGATCACAATGCCGTCATAACCGATCTTGATTTCAACGATCTCATTGATCCCGTTTTTCATGGCCGCCTCGACTTCCGACTTCTTGATTCTCCGGGAAGAATTAGTGATGTCCGGGTGCTGAACTCCCACACCGGAGCCAAAGAGCTTGTGTCCTCCGCCGGACCCGGTGGATTCGATTTTCGGGGTTTTGAATTTGGTGGTTTTCCCGAAATTTTCAGCCACTACCGTGGAAAAAGGGTAAACGGTTGAAGAGCCGACAATTGAGATATAATCTCTGGATTCGGCGGCGACATTGCCGACACCTGCTATAAAGACAAGGGCCAATACACTGAGTAAAAGTTTTTTCATTGTTTCTCCTATTGTTTGTTGTTGCCTACCATCGTTTTTCATATTTCTTTCTTAAATAAACAGCCGCTGAATTCATGATCACCAGGAATACCAGCAAGACCATGATGGCGGCTGAGGTCTTTTCCATAAAGCCCCTTTCCGGGCTGTCAGCCCATAAAAAAATCTGCACGGGCAGGGCCGTG
>JAABTB010000350.1 GCA_011390085.1 Desulfobacula sp. | reverse complement strand
ACGTTAATACAGGGGGCGTCTTCACAGGCCATACAGACCACAGGCATATTCAGGCCCTGCTCCTGGAATTCAAGAATTTTAATTCTGGAAAGCCGGGGGTCGATCCTTCCGTGATGTTTCATGGCGCATGCCAGCGTGCACCGGTGGCATGCAGTACATTTTTCCGGGTCTATCTTTAATTGTTCGCGCCGTGTTTCCATAGTGAACCACCCTTATCATCCATTCTCAGCCAAAATAATTCATCATACTGAATTATTTATTTTTTTACATA
>JAABTB010000349.1 GCA_011390085.1 Desulfobacula sp. | reverse complement strand
TCAACTTAGAATTTAAAATTAGCCAATATATATACATAGTATGAGCCGTCGAAGGCCTGCCCATGAATTGGAGAACGGCTCATAAATATTCATCATAATGAACCAAATTACCCATTGATTTTCATCCTCCAGCCCTTTTGTACAAAAAAACCATTGCATTCGGGATTGAAATGCTTTAGTTAAAAACATGGTGAAATCCTAGTAGAGCAAAAAAAACCGGCAAAAATAAAAATTGATTCGGGACTAAGATAATGAGCGTTAATTTACATATCCACATGACCCACCGCCAGTATACCAATGGACTGAAAACCGTGGAGGCCGAGGGGAAAACCATCGGCGAAACATTGATCCATCTGGCTACCCAATATCCGGGAATGAAAAAGGAGCTGTTCGATAAAAAAGGGGAACTGCGCAATTATATTGAAATTTATCTGAACAATGTCAGCGCCTTTCCGGAGGAACTGAAAAAACCGGTCAAAGACGGGGATGAGATCCAGATTATAACCTTTCTGGCCGGCGGCTGATTTTTGTCCGGCCCTTTGACCGGGGCCTGCCGCCGGAAACCCGGGATAAAATTATAGCTGGAGCGACAATTTTCTGCTGATCTTGTCGGCAGCCGCCTTGGACTGTTGGATAATGGGCAAAGGCTACATTGTCACACCAGACGGGTATGCTGCCACCAGGCGATGGTGGTGCCGAGCCTTTCAAACCGAATGTTTTCTTGTTTTTCGATCTGACGTATCCAGTCGGCAAGACCGGAGGCATGGTGGATAATCAGCGGTGTGCTGTGAGGGGGAAGAATATCCATGGCCAGTTGGTACATGGAAATGGTGCGGTTAAGCTCCCTTGCGATATCCGGTTTGTCCCAAGGGGTCGGGTGAATAAATCCGTGATTGGCCCCCTCCTCTTTAAGATATCCAAAATGAAAGGGGAATTCCGGCTTCAGATCCCGGATTGTTTTAATGGTATCCAGGTTCATTTGACGGGTTACCCCTTTGTTCAGATTTTTCAGGATGGTATCGTCAAAAGATTCAAATCCGATGGAGGCCAGCAGTATCCGGATGTTTTTCTTTTGGGCGGTTTCAAGGGTGTTCTTCAGAGTTTCCTGTCCCTTCAGAAAATAATCCGCCCGCAGGGTCAGATTGATCTGGGAAAGCGCAAGACTGCACTCATCGGCCAGTTCCATGATACGATGAAGTCTGGGCAAGGGGTTTTCATTGATCAGTTCAAATGCGACCCTGCTGCCATCGGCCTGCTTAGGCAGACACGCCATCTGGGATTTGACTGCTTTATCACCCACCGTTCCCATGAATCCTTTGTCCTTTGCCACATCACAGAAGCTGCATCCCTTCTGGGTGATGGTCATACGTTTTGGATCTGTCTCATCTGCAAGATCCGCAGGATAATCGATCTGTATTTTTCTCTCTTTTGCCGCATGGGGACATCCGATCTGCTGAAGCACCTGGCAAGAGGTAACCGGCATCCGGACAAAGGATGTGCGCTTTAACCGGAAAATGTTGGTCCAGTCCACCCGGGACAGCCATTGATTCTCCCATGGGGCGGGAGGATTCTCCTTTATCTGCCCAGCATTATTTTTGGACAGGACACCGTCAAATTCTGAAATATCACTATCGAGTCCGCTCTCCAGGATGGGCAGGATCTGCTGGGCAGGTCCCTGCATGGCAAAGGTAAATCGGTCCGACATTCCCTTAAAGCGATGGTCAAACCGGTTGTGACCCACTTCCCCTTTAAAATCGACATTGGCCTGGGGTCCGGCCAGGATGGTGACGGCACCCTTATTTTTAAGCTCTCCTGCCAGATCGAAGAGATCCGGTCTTCCGCCAAGGGTTGAAAATCCAATGACCATCCGGGTTCCCCCAAAATGGTGTTCCAGGGCCGCTTTTAGATCCGTTTTATCATCTTCATTGGTTACGGCAACGACAATGGCTTCATACTCGCTGTTTTCGGATATAATGGTGGCGGCCATCTGAGGGCCTAAAAGGCCGTAGGACTCCCCTTTAAAATACCCGGTGAGGATGACCAATTTCTTTTTTGAATTCATTTCCCCTGTCCGTCAGCCTTTGGAAATGCATTGGGACCGGTTCCGGGCCGTCTTCTGACAAGCGTTTCAAAAGCGCTGCATTTGCCGCCGTCCATACCGCCGGAACAGTGATGCATTCCACTTTGACCGGCAGACCTGGAAGCGGCCCAACTGCCGAACCGGTTAAATCCGGTCATGTCATAGATCCGCCGCTTGCCCTCATCACTTAAAACCGCATAGGCTTCCCCGATTAATTTGAACCGGGTTTCAGCACCCTCGTCTCTGTTTACATCCGGATGAAACTGCATGGCCAGTTTGCGAAAAGCCTTTTTTATCTGTTCATCTGTTGCATTACGGCTGACTTTCAGGGTTTCGTAATAGCCTTGCGTGCGCATGGTTCTAATCAACAACCGGCCGGGGCAGCACTTTTGCCCTTTCTGCAATTTCAGGCACCCTGTGCTCCCATTCAATGGCCATCAGATGGACACCGGCCACACCTTTCATCCCTTTGAATTCTTCGATCTGTTCCAGCGCAAACTTAATCCCTTCCTCCGGCTGGTCTTTTTTGGGCAAGCCTTTCAGTCGTTTGATCAAAGGTTCGGGGATATTCATACCCGGAACAAACTTGGACATAAAATTTGCCATCGCAGCA
>JAABTB010000036.1 GCA_011390085.1 Desulfobacula sp. | reverse complement strand
GTCTGGGTCAATTTATCAACCAGACGGTCCCGCCCCCAAAAAAATTTGCTCAGCGCATATATCCGGGACTGGTTCACGACCTGCAGGCTGGACTGGTTACGCCCGATATGGCAAATCAGATAAGGGGTTTCAGAGGGATTATACAAAAAATGGTGTGCACGGACCAAAGACATGGGACTTATATCCACTGCATCTGTCAAGAAGCCCGCCTGCTTGACCACGTCTGTCAGCTCAAGAATATCTGCCCGTCTGGCAACCGTAATGATTGCCGTGCGGCGATGCTCAGAATCTGTCTCATAAATGGACGGATAGTCGATGACCGCCTCTTCCACCGGGTATGGCAGACTTTTCTCAGCTTCCTCCAGAATGGCCTCATCTGGAACCTGTCCTTTTTTCAGGCTGATATCGACGGGAAAGCACAGGATCTTTTCAAGGGGAAGGTGGATGACCAAACGCCTTCCTGAAAAGGTTCGGTCTTTTTTAAGTTGTTGCAGCGGGGGAAGAAAGGCCCCCCAGTCCAGGGATGTGTCCGGGGAACATCCGGCATCCAGCGGGTGGGAAAACAGGGCCTGAATTCTCACCTGCCGGTCCTGGTCTCCCAGTTGAAGAGCCAGGAGCTGTTTTCCGTCACTGTCAACGGCTATGGGATATCTGTCCTCCAGGAATGTCATGGAACCGATCATCAATGCATAAAAGGGATGGACCCTGCATTCTGCCAGGCAGGGGATGATATGCTACAGGGTATCGTGTGCCCCGTCATTGGCCAGAAGAATACCGGTAAGCACATAAAATTTCCATGCAGTTGTACCGTCCGATGCTTTTTCGGTAATATCGGTTTCATCCGTATCACAGAGGACGTCGTTTTTATCATTGAACGGGTTGGTGGGCAGGGTGCTGGCCTTGAGGTACGGACCAAACTTGAATGTATCGTCTTTTGTTACGGAAACCTTGCCCGTGGCATCTGAATATTGGGTCAGCTGGGCCAAAAATGCAGCTGCCCCTTCGGCAGCAGATGCCACAGCAGCAGAACCATCGCTTTTCCTGGCACCCGGATAGGTGTTGTTGTGCTGGTGATAGTACAATTCAACAGCATTTCTCAATCCCAGCAAATTGGTGGACAGGGTGCTTTCCCGGGCATCTTTGGTCGAGACGCTGATCTGGGGGATAATGGCCATGGCCAGGATGCCCAGGACCATGACGACAATCAGAATTTCAATGAGTGTAAAGCCGCTCCGGGTTTGAATCCGATTAAAACCCTGAGGTTTCATTTCCATGGGTATTCTCCTTTAAGCTTTGGGTTGAACCGTTTTCCTATTACAATTTGATGACATCAGATCGTTAAAACTGATTCTATCTTTTATTCTGTGAAAATTTCAAGATATATTTATCATAAATGTCCGGCTAATTAATTGCGCTTGCCAACCGGAACATGGGCAGGATGATGGAAGACACAAGAACCCACACAACAAAACCGATAAATACCATTGCAATGGGCTCTATAAAGGCAGTGATCTTCTTGAAATCCTGTTCATTCTCCGAATCATAGAACCTGGCCAGCCTGAGCATGACCAATGGCAGTTTTCCTGCTTCTTCCCCCACATAGATCATCTGCTTTACCGAGTCCTGGATCAGGTTGTTTTCTGAAAATCCCCGGGAAAATTTTTGCCCTTCCTGGATATTTTTGTGCAGGCCTTGCACAAACTGCTGGTAATATATATTCCCGGTTGATTTGGCGGAAATACCGAGGGCCTCTTTCAACGACACACCGCTGTCCAGCATATTCCCCACGATGCGCAGAAACAGACCGGTATAGATATTATTTGAAATTCTAGATACTACGGGAATATGTATGAGCAGCCAGTCCCTGTGTGTCCTGCCGGTTGCAGAGCCAAAATAGGCATACGCAAGGGAGACAATGATACCCGCCCCCAGCAGACAGGCCCACCAGTATTGGCTCAAAATATGGCTCAGCCCCATCAGTGCCCTTGTGGTCACCGGCAGGAGGGCAAACTTGCCTTCAAAAAAAATCATGATCTTGGGAAGGATTCCCACCAGTGCAAAAACAGTCACTATTAACGCCATGGCCACGAGCACGGCCGGATAGATCATGGCGGTCTTAAGCTGGTTCAAGACCTGCTGGTTCTTTTCCTGGATTTCGATGATGTTGCCAAGTACCCGGGTCAGAATACCGCCGGTTTCTCCGGATTCAATAATATTCACATAAACCGGGTTGAACACCCGGGGATAGGCGTGCATCACGTCTGAAAGCTGTTGTCCTTCTTCCAGGGACCTGACCATGGACAAAAGGACAGACTTGAATCCGGCATTACTGACCTGGTGGGCAATGGTTTCAATGGATCTGGACATGGAAATACCGACTTCCAGCATCATGGTCAACTGGCTGAGAAAAAAAATAATTTCTTTGGACCTGACCCGGGTTCCCCGGGTGGGTTTGGCCGCCGGAGCAATGTTTTTTTTGGCAAGGGGAATTGAAATCGGCATGTTATACCCCGTCAACCAGAGTGACCCGTTGAATCTCTTCAAGGGTGGTCATCCCCTGAATAACCTTTTGAAATCCATCTTCCTTTATGGTGGTATGTTTCCCGGCCGCCAGGTGTTCCTTGATCCGGTCAATGGTGGGATTACTGAGGATCAGGTCCTGGAGGGCGGTATCGTTTACAAGCAGCTCGTGGATACCGATCCGTCCCTTGTATCCGGAGTCCAGACAGTCGGAGCACCCTTTTCCCCGGTGGAATTTTATTTTGGCGGTTTCATCAAGCCCCAGAAGATTCAATGCTTGTTTAGGCGGATAAAAATCGGTCTTGCAATGGGGACAGATGGACCTCACCAGCCGCTGTCCCATGGAGGCCAGGAGTGCGGAAGAGATCAGATAGGGTTCAATCCCCATTTCCAGAAGACGGGTGATGGCGCTGGGGCTGTCGTTGGTGTGCAGGGTTGTCAATACCAGGTGACCTGTCAAGGAAGCCTGAATGGCGATTTCTGCTGTTTCTCTGTCCCGTATTTCCCCCAGCAGGATAATATCCGGGTCCTGCCGGAGAACATGCTTGAGGATTTTTGCAAAAGAGAGGCCGATGCCGGTGTTTACAGAGATCTGGTTCACACCGTCCATCTGGTATTCCACTGGATCTTCAATGGCCACAATGTTTTTATCAGGTGTGTTGAGGATGCCGGTGGCCGCATAGAGGGTGGTTGTTTTACCGCTGCCGGTCGGTCCGCAGACAATGATCAGACCATAGGCGCGCCGGATCAATTCTTTGAAATGGGTCAGAATGGGAGGGGCAAATCCCAGCCGGTTGATATCCATGACGGCCTGGCTCCGGTCAAGAATACGGATAACCAGTTTTTCGCCAAAATAACCGGGTATGGACGAAAATCTCAAATCAATGCGCTTGCCGTCCACAGTCACCTGTATCCTGCCGTCCTGTGGCATCCGTCGCTCTGAAATATCCAGATTGGCCATGATTTTAAGCCGGGAGACAACTGCCGGGTGCCGTTCGATCTGGTGGGTCATCAGGTTGTACAGAACTCCGTCTATTCTTGCCCTGACCCTGAAATTGTTCTGCTGGGGTTCAATGTGGATATCACTGGCATTGGAGCGGATGGATTTCAGCAGAATCAGGTTGGTCAGATTGATGACCGGGCTGCCCTCTGCCATTTCTGAAATTTCGCTGATGGATGCTTCCGGGGCAGCGGTCATCAAGTCTAATTCCCCTTCTCCAAGGCTTGCCAACACATCGTCTACATCAAATTCCGACTGGTAGCACTCGTCAATAGCCTTTTTGATATCCTCTTCCCTGCACAGGACCAGTTGAATGTCAAGCCCGGTCATACCGGCAATCTTTTCCTGTACAAAAAAATCGTGGGGATCACTGGTGGCAATGGTCAGAACATTGTGAACCCTGAACATGGGAATGACTTTGAACTGAATCGCTTTGTCCTTGGGCAGCACCTGCACGATACCAGGGTCCACGAGCCCTTTGCGAACCCACACATGGGGGATACCCAATTGTTCACTCAAGGTCTGGTTCAGCTCCTCCTGGCTGAGAATTTTCTGATCCACCAGCAGATTACCCAGACTCTGTCCGGTATTTTTCTGTGCCTGAAGCAGCTCATAAAGCTTTTCAGGGGTCAGTTTCCCCTTGAGTATCAGGAGTTCTCCAAGCTTCATCCGTTTGGGGATGATCTGCTTTTTAATTGCCATGGCAGGGCTTTTTTTTCCCGGGTCTGTCAAGGCCATCAGATCTGCCCTATGACGACAAACCGGTTGATCAATCTCACGCAGATCAGGATGTCGCGGCAGACATCATTCAGGTTGGAAAGGGTAAGCCTTCCCCCTGAGTCTGCCAGTTTGGAATTCATGTCAACCAGAACTTCCAGCGCCCTGCTGTCCAGAAGCGGGACCTGCTTCAGATCTAGAATCAGTTCTGTAATATTTTTTTTCATCAATAGATTAAAAAGGGTTTCAAGCTGGTCGATATTTTTTTGCGTCAAGGCTGTGACAGGTGATAATACGGTTTTACCCCCGATGTTTCGAACGGAGATATCTTTGCCTTGACCTGCCGTGTCAGGGGAATTCATGATGACTCGCGTGTCATGAAATACTCGCTGACCTGTTCAAGCACTTTTGACGGGCTAAAGGGTTTTTCCATAAAAAGGGTATCCTGCATGTTCTGTATCCACAGATTTTCATCAGGCTGTATCCTGGCTGTGATGATAATGGTTAGAAATGGCCGCTCCGCTTTAATGGGATTGGTTAATTGGCACAGTTCCCTGCCGTCCATCTTAGGCATGTTGATGTCTGAAATCACGGCATCCGGTTCTTGTGAACGGATCAGCTCAAGTCCCTGCAGACCGTTTTTGGCGGTCAGCACCTGAAAGCCTGCAATTTGGAATTTCATTTCCAGAATTCTTCGGATATGGGCTTCATCATCAATGATCAGGATCTTTTTTTTGGGGCTATCCAATACCGACATCTCCCTTTGGTATGCTTAGGGTAAATCTGCTCCCGCGTCCCGGCTCGCTGTCCACATCTATGGTTCCCCCGTGGATCTTTACAATTTCAGCGGTAATACTGAGCCCCAGTCCGCTGCCGGTCTGACCGGTGATCTGGTCGTTTTCAGAACGGAAGAATTTATCAAATATATGTGGCAGGTCATCGGCGCTGATCCCATACCCAGTGTCAGCGATTTCAAAGACGACGCTGTCAGGGGTTTCCCGGATCATAAAGTCGACACTGCCGGATTCAGGCGTGTATTTTATAGCATTTCCAAGCACGTTGATCAAGGCGGATTTCAGCATCTCTTTGTCTCCGGACAGGTTGGGCAGGTTGTCTGGCAGGTGGACATTGAGCACAATGTTTTTTTCCTGGGCCATGGCTTCGGCCGAATCCATGCAGCTCTGGAAAAGCCATTGCGTTTTTACCAGGTCCTTTTTCAAAACCAGGTGTCCCATTTCAGTTTCAGCCAGGTTTAAAATATTCTTGATCAATGAGGAAAGCCGGTTGGTTTCGTCATTGATGGTGTTAAAAAACTCTTTTTGCATTTCCACGTCGTTAATTTCTCCTTCCATCATCATTTCATTGTATGCCTTGATATTGGTAAGGGGTGTCCTGAGTTCATGGGCAATATGGTTGATAAAGTCTTTTTGTGATTTTTCAGATACTTTTTCCCGGGAAATATCCACCAGCTTAAAGAGCCGTCCGAACATGGTGCCGTCAGGATCTGTCAGCCGGATTGCAGTCAGTAAAAAGACCTGTTCCGGTCGTTGCGCATCAAAGCAAATTTCTGTCTGGCCCTTATTAGCGTAAGGATCCATCAGGTTCTGCTGCTGTACAAAGGAAACAAGGCCCTGGTGATGCCATGCCTCGAAAATAGATGAATCCACAAGTGCGGTCCTGTCCTTTTCCAACAGCCGTAAGAAATAATCGTTTATGAAAAAAATCGTATCCTGCATATCGATCAGGAGGATGCCGAAATCAAGACAGTTAAAAATACTGTGCAGTTGATGGTTTTCATACTGGAGAATCTTGGTTTCAGCGGTCAGCTCCAGGGTTTTTCGTGTGGCATCCGCTGTTTTCTCACTGGCACGCTCCAGGCAGCCGTTCAATTGCAGGATCATGTCCTGGACATTCCTGTTTCCAAGTGGATAGCCCAGATCACTTTCAGCATGGGTTTTCAGAATCGGTTTTAATTGCAACACCAGCCAGTAGTAAGCCAAAACCAGGGCTGTGATCACAAAAAAAAGGATCTGGAATGGCTGGGTAAAGTTTTTCATGGCAAAAAAACTGCCGGTTCCCAACTGCATTCCCATCCGGATCATCACATCTGGTTGGCCCTGCCTGAAAACAGGGTTAGAAAACTCGATATAAGCGTTCCCGTCACCTGCTGTAAATTCCTGGACCTGGGGACCGATGCCGGCCAAGGAAACCGTCCTGACTTCATCCGGAATGTTTTTGTCTGGATTGTCAGACGGCAGGGCAATCAGGGCAGCGCCTGTTTCGTAATCGTGGATCAGCAGGTAGTCAATTTCCCGGTTTGACGTCATCTGGGCTATTTCTTTAAAAACAAGATTTTTTTCTTTTTCATCCCGGCCCCCTTCATAGGCAAGGCTGATTATTTTAATGAGGGTTTGGCCCCTCAGGCGGATCTGCCTGTCCATCGTCTGCCCTGACGCCTGGAATCGGGAATGGGTAATGACAAATATGCCTGTGCAGAGAAAAACACACAGGATAAAAAGAATCAATGTTTTGTATTTCATGGCCAGACCTTGGGAAAAATGGATGGGGAAAATCCGTTAATTGATATGCCTTGATCCAGCCCTGCAATTTGCACCCGCATGCAAGGATGGTCATATAGCTCCGCCCTGTCACGTACAATTGACCGTGACCCTGTTCAAACCGATGCCCTTGGCCGGGCCTGTCAGAATTCCATGCTAGGCTGACCGGTTTTTCGATCCCCGTCCAGATCCTTGAGGGTATCCAGAAAGTCACGGGGTTTTCCTGTGTGATACCCTTGCGCGTAATCAATGCCGAATTGTTTGAGCAGCTCAAGAATATCCTGGTTTTCAACAAACTCGGCAATGGTTTGGATCTTTAAATACCTTGCAATGGCGGCAATGGATTGGACTGTGACCTGGTCAAATGCGTCTATATGTAAATTTTTGACAAATGCCCCGTCGATTTTCAAAAAAGAAACCGGTAGTTTTTTTAAATATTCAAACGAGCTGTATCCTGTCCCGAAATCATCCAGGGAAACTGAAAAGCCCATGTTTAGCATCTGATCAATCACATGGATCACTTTGGAAAAATTTAGGATGGCCACGGTTTCCGTTATTTCAAAACTCAACCAGGACGGTGGAAAAGGTATTCGGGATATAAAGGAAAGAAAAAAATTTATAAAGGATTCGTCTTTTAGGGACTGACCGGAAAGATTAATGGCCCAGGTCACCGGGTCCTTTTCCAGGAACCCCATTGACCGTGTGACAGCCTCACAGGTTTGTCTGATAACCCATTTGTCAATAAGAGGCATCTTGTTATACCGTTCAGCAGCAGGCAGAAATTTGACCGGCGGCACAATGGTTTGATCCTCACCCCTCAGCCGTATCAGAATTTCATAATGCAGCCGCCCGCCCTGCAAGGGAATGATAGGCTGGCAGAAAAGAAAAAATTGGTTTTTTTTCAGCAGCGATTCTATTCTTGTGGCATATCCGGCATGATCCTTTTTTTCAATATACCGCAGATCACCCTCCCGGAAAACAGACATGCTGTTGCCGCCTTTTTCTTTGGCCTCCTCCAGGGCAATGGCTGCCTTTGAAACCACTTCGGATAAAGCCGTTATCTCCGGTGTGAGATGGACAAGACCGATACGTATGGTGACGGAAAAGGTTTTCCCGTTGAACTCGTAGATCTGGCCGGCAATGGTATGTCGTATCCGGTCTAGGATATCCAAAAAGTGAGTCTCGGTCTTCATGTCGGAGAGGATGACAACGAATTCATCCCCTTCTGTTCGGGCAAGAAAATCCCTGTGCCTTAAGTGGGTACTTAGAATCCGGGCCGTCTTTGTCAGGACGGCATCTCCGGCATCCAGACCATAGGCATCGTTCAGTAATTTGAACTGATCTATATTGATAAACGCCACGGTGTTTTGGATTTTATTTTCAATGGGTGCGGCGAGCAGTTCTTTCAGTCTTAACTCAAATCCTGACCGGTTGATAAGGCCGGTCAGGGTGTCGAGTTTATTTAAAATAATTTTTTTGGCCCGTTGGGAAATCGCCTCGATGAGACGGCGGTCACCGGTTTGAAATTCCTGGCCTGCTGCCGGCCGCGTGCATCCAATGACACCGATCATCTGACGGTTCAAGTCGTGGATCGGGGAAAGAATCATGCGGAACTGATTAAACACAGGTGTATTGAATACCCGGCTTTGGTTGATTTGTTCCACTTGGTTCCACTGATTTTCAACAGCTTTTTTCAGCGTGGTTTCTGCTTCTTTGGACACTGTTTTTTCACAGGAATGGAACATCCAGTAGTTCATCTCCGGAATCCACAGGAATGCGGCACCTACATCTGTAAGTTCTGTGATGTCTGCCAGCACATTGTCCAGGTTCTGTTGAATATCCAGGGTTTCTTTTGACCGTTCATCTGCCTTGTAAATCAGCGTCAATTCCTCATACCGCTGGGCAAGTTCAATGGCCATGTTTTTGTTTTCCGCCTCCAGGTCGGCATGCAGGCAGAACAAATCAACCACATCCTTGAAAAAGGAGTGGTTCGCATCCGTCAGAGGGTTTGCAAGGCTTTTCTTGGGGATCATTCCGATAAAATATAGCGGAGTTTCCAGAAAATCCAGATCCATCTGCCGGATGAGCAGGAAATGATCCCTATGGCAGTGGTGAAAAATGTCTTCATCAAGTGACACCTCCCGGTTTGCTATCCCGGCCAGAAACCGATCCAGGACACCGGAACTGTCATTCTCGGACTGCCAGTGGGTTTCACCTGCCGGGTCGACAATGGCAAAGAGGGAGCTGTCTGAAAACATATGCATGAGCAGCCGGACATATTGATCCATGTCTGGAGTATGAAAAGCAAAGGAATCCTTCATTTTGTCCTGTTTTGTTTTTCCTGCAATTGAGCGGTCCTTTCATTTTCCTTTGCATCAAGGATATCTGTCAGAGCAGAATATTTTTTCATTGCATACCATTCTTCATTAAAGGCCATGGAAAGTCAAGAGATTATCGCTTGGAATCTGCATAAGTTTAGCCGTCATGCGCTCTGATATCAGATGGTTTGTTAAGGCGAAATTCCTGCGGAACAGGTGAGTGGTGTCAAATCTATGGAAGGATTTTTGGCACCAGTTCCATTGTCGTCATAAAGGCCACACCGGCAGGCTTGGTGAGCTTGGACGTGGCGGCATCTCTGTCATCCCCGTTAAATCCGGCAGAGCCGGTTCCTGCCACGGTTGTGATCAGGCCGGTCCCTGCGTCAACTTTCCGGATTCTGTAATTGCCCGTGTCAGCAATATACAGATCACCGGCAGATGTCATGAGAATATCCTGGGGCAGATTTAATAGGGCAGATGTTGCCGGCAGGCTGTCGCCGTTATACCCGGCCAGCGTGGGCTGGCCCGCCACCGTGGTGATGATGCCTGTGGCTGAATTCACCTGCCGGATGCAGTGGTTGTAGGTGTCGGCAATGTACAGGTGGTTTGCCGGGCCGACCCGCAGGCCGGCCGGAAAATTTAATTGGGACGAGGTTGCCAGGCCTCCATCCCCGCTGTAACCTGCGCTGACGCCGCTGCCCGCATGGGTGTTGATGATTCCTGTAACGGCGTCAACCCGGCGTATCCGATGGGACTGGGTATCTGAAATGTAGAGGTTGCCGACTGAATCCAGGGCAATGCCGCCGGGATAATTGAGCCAAGCCAGGGTTGCCAACTGATTGTCTCCGCTGATGCCGACGGCCCCGGTGCCCGCCACCGTGGTAATGATGCCGGTCATCGCGTCCACCCGGCGGATGCGCTGATTCTCCGTGTCGGCAATATACAGGTTGTCTGCAGGATCCACGGCCACCCCTTTGGGCCTGAACAGGGTGGCGCTGGTTGCAGGACCCGCATCTCCGCCGTATCCTCCCGGTCCCGGCTTACCCGCAACCGTGGTGATGATGCCGTCCGAGTTGATTTTGCGGATCATATGGTTTTCTGTATCGGCAAACAAGAGCTCGTTTTTGCTGTTGGGAACCATGCGGAGGGGATTGTTTACAGAAGCGCTGGTGCCTGGTCCGCCATCTCCGCTGAATCCGGCGGTACCAATGCCTGCCGCCGTGGTGATGATGTTGGTGCCCAGGTCCACTTTGCGGATGCGCTGGTTTTCCGTGTCTGCAATGATGAGCCTGTAAACAGGATACCGCACACCCATACCGATCTTTGCAGTGCTGCCGGGGGCCTGTGCCGTGACGACCACACAGTTTCCATAACCGGGCAGGGTGCAGTTCAGGGCTTTGAGGATATAGGCGGTCCCGGCATAATTGTGGGTCTCGCCGGATGCGCTGGTGCGCCAGGAAACATTGTTTTTGAATTTCCAGATACCGTATTCCAGGGTGGCCCGGGCGCCCAGTTCCATCTGGACAGCCTCCCGGCTCAGGACGGTGTTGCGCACCCCGAAACCGGTCAGGGTGGCAAGCTCCAGGGAGACAAAGCCCAGGATCAGCATCAGGGCCAGGACCGGGATCAGGATGCTGCCCCTGTCTGCCGTCAGCACAGACGCAACAGGCATCCTTGGCATGGGACGGCTCGGCCCGGTCATGGGAAAATCGCCTTTGGCGTCAGAAGGCGGCTTCTGACCCGGGTTTCGATGGTACTGTCCACATCATTGATCCGGGTGCGCAGGTAGATCCGCACCACTCCGGCTGACAGCCACTGGGTCTGAAAGTCGGCCACATGGTCGCAGATGGTCCTGGGCATGGTTGTATCCTCAAGATCGGCAGTGGTATAGTCCGGCACCTCTTCTGTGAGTTTCCAGTTGTCGGGATCACTTTTGTCCAGGGTGTAATTCACAAATTCAGGCGCATCCCCGCTTCCCTCGTTGATCAATCCATCCGCATCTGTATCTGCATCCAGTTTCCCGTCACTGCCCGGGCTTCGGGTCGTATTGTTCACCAGGTCCAGTAGCCGGTCGGCAACGGTCAATTCCTGCTTTACGATTCCATTGTTCTGGGGCTGGACAATGGCATCGGTTTCTGCGACAAACCGGGTCATGCGCAGAACAGCCAGATGGGCACTGCCGCTTGCCCGGGATTGATTCCGGGTATAGGTCAAAGATCTGAGGGTGCTGTTCATGGTTTCACTCAGACCGGCCAACAGAATTCCCAGGATTAAAACCGCAACCAAAACCTCCAGCAGGGTCATGCCGTTTTCCCCCTGTTTTTTTATCGGCCTGAAATCTGCCAGGGAGAAAAAACCATATCTGTGAAATAGACAGGGATGCATTTTAGTAGTCTGATCTCAGGGTTTGA
>JAABTB010000348.1 GCA_011390085.1 Desulfobacula sp. | reverse complement strand
TATCCTGAAAAAGTCCGTTTTGAAATCAACCAGAACGTATTGGCCGATTACGGCGTTGCATCCCAGTTTTTAAATATCAGCGGGGCCAATATTGTCTGCCTCCAGCATGAATTCGGTATTTTCGGAGGGTCGGCCGGCAGCCATCTGCTCAAACTGCTGGGTGACCTTCACATGCCCGTGGTGACGACCCTGCATACGGTTTTAAAAGACCCTGCTCCCGAGTACCGGGATGTCATGTGTAAACTCGGTGAGCTGTCGGACAAACTCGTGGTCATGAGCCACAAGGCCGAAGATTTCCTGGAAGATATCTACGGGATTCCCCGTGAGAAAATCGCCTTTATCCATCACGGGATACCGGACATGCCCTTTATCGATTCCAGTTTTAACAAAGATAAATTCGAGGTGGAAGGCAAAAAGGTATTGCTCACCTTTGGCCTTTTATCCCCGACCAAAGGAATTGAAACCGTTTTGCAGGCCCTTCCCGCAGTCCTGGAAAAACATCCGGATGTGGTCTATATCGTTCTTGGCCGCACCCATCCCCATGTCTTGAAATCTCAAGGGGAGGCCTACCGGATCGTGCTCCAGCAGATGGTTCACAAACTGGGTATCAACCGGCATGTCATTTTTCAAAACAGTTTTGTGGCCTTACGGGAACTGGGTGAATTCCTCGGCATTGCCGATCTCTATATTTCCCCATATCCTGAAGAGGCCCAGATTACATCCGGGACCCTGGCCTATGCCATGGGAACCGGTAAGGCCATTATTTCAACCCCCTATTGGTATGCCGTTGAAATGCTGGCTGAAGGCCGGGGCAAAATCGTCCCCTTTAAACATCCGGGAGCCCTGGCAGAACAAATCAATGCCCTTCTGGACAATGACGGCCAACGCCACGCCATGCGCAAAAAAGCCTATACCTTTACGCGTGAAGCCTTGTGGAAAGAGGTTTCCCAACGGTATCTGGATATTTTCCGGGAGGTCCGCCAAAACCGCATCCACCATCCGCGGCCCAGGTGTTCCTATATTGAAGACATTGAGGCCATCACCCGTTTTGATCTGCCCGAGATCAAGCTGGATCATCTCAAGGCCATGACCGATGACACCGGCCTCTTCCAGCATGCCAATCATACCATCCCGGACAGGGCCTATGGATACTGCACCGATGATAATGCAAGAGCCCTGCTGACGGCCGTCCTGGGGCAAAAATGCCTGCCGGCCAACGGATTCGGGCTGGATGCCATGGCCGGTCATTATCTTGGGTTTCTTTTATACGCCTTTGATGCAGAAAGCGGCCGGTTTCGCAATTTTATGGACTATTCACGGCAGTGGGTGAAAGAGATCGGATCGGAAGATTCCCATGGCCGGGCGCTCTGGTGCCTGGGAAAGGCCGTGGCAGATCTGGAGAATCCCAGCCACCTGGCTGTGAGCATTGTTCTGTTCAAAAAGGCGCTGGGGGTTGCGGAACATTTTTTTGCCCCCCGGGCTGTTGCTTACACTCTCATCGGTCTGGATGCCTACCTCGGCAAATTTTTCGGGGACAGCGATGCCAGAAGGATCAGGGATATTCTGGCGGACCGGCTCTTCGTCCAGTTTAAAGATCATGGGACAAAGGATTGGCCCTGGCTTGAAGATGCCCTGAACTATGCCAATGCCAAACTGCCCCAGGCCCTGATCCTGTCCGGAAAAAGGATGCAGCGCAGCGATATGCTGGATATGGGGCTCAGTTCCCTGAAATGGCTCCTGGCCATCCAGACGGACGATCATCATTTTGCGCCCGTCGGCAGCAACGGCTGGTATCAAAAAGGGGGAAAAAGAGCCCGGTTCGACCAGCAGCCCATTGAAGCCAAAGCCATGGTTGAGGCCTGTGTGGAAGCCTATAATATTACCCGGGACCGGCAATGGTTTGAAAACAGCGTCATGAGTTTTAACTGGTTTCTCGGGCATAATGATCTGAATATGCCCCTCTATGACCCCAAGACCGGCGGTTGCCGGGACGGGCTCATGGTGGACGGCATCAACCAGAATCAGGGCGCCGAGTCCACGCTGGCATGGCTTTTGTCCTTGCTGACCCTGCAGAAGCTCTATGCCGATGAAATGCTCAATCAAACGCCGTTCCGGTCACCCAATTTAAAATAAAGGCTTAGGCCCACATAAAGGAAAAATTAAGATGCGTATTGCCATACTGTCACCCATTGCCTGGCGGACTCCGCCGGTGCACTACGGCCCCTGGGAAAAAGTGGCCTCCCTGTTAACTGAAGGTCTGGTCGAGCGCGGTCATGACGTAACCTTGTTCGCCACGGGAGATTCCCTGACCCATGCCGTCCTGCATTCCGTTTGCCCCAGAGGATATGAAGAAGATCAGACCATCATTCCAAAGGTATCTGAATGCCTTCATATTTCCGAATTATTTGATCATGCCGAAGAATTCGACATGATTCACAATCATTTTGATTTTCTGCCCCTGACCTATACAGGATTTACCCATACCCCGATGGTCACCACCATCCACGGGTTTTCATCGCCTAACATTCTGCCGGTGTTCAGAAAATACAATCAAAAAACCTATTATGTGTCCATCAGTGATGCCGACCGGGACCCGGATCTCGACTATATCAGGACCATCCATCACGGCATTGACCTTACGGAATTTGATTTTCAGCCCTATCCTGAAGATTATCTCTTGTTTTTGGGCCGGTTCCACCCGGATAAGGGTGCCAAAGAGGCTGTCGAGATTGCCCGGGCCTCGGGCAGAAAACTCGTCATGGCCGGCATCATCCAGGATGAGGCCTATTTTAATGAACATATCCGGCCGGCTATCGATGACGACCGGGTAACCTACCTCGGGAGCATCGGGCCGGAAAGAAGAAATGATGTTCTGGGCAAGGCCTCGGCTTTGCTGCATCCTATCAATTTTGACGAACCTTTTGGTCTGAGTGTCATTGAATCCATGGCCTGCGGCACCCCGGTGATTGCCGTCAACCGGG
>JAABTB010000347.1 GCA_011390085.1 Desulfobacula sp. | reverse complement strand
TTCATCTTCTGTAAACCCATATCCCCGCATTTCATACATGACCCGGTTGGATGCGCCCCGCAGCTCGTTGGCCACTTCCACTTCAGGCACATATTCATGGGCCAGCATGGTGCTCTGGACCTCTACCCCGCCCATTTTGACAATGGCCATGAGGCCCAGTGCACAGGCAATGATGATGAGTGCGGCAAATCCCAAAGAAATTTTCATTCCCAGACTTAAACTTTTCATTTTTTCTCCTATTGGCTGATTAAATTATTATGATGCTTGCTCAATTTCCGTTATTTCTTCACTGGACAGAACCCTATCAATGTTGAGAAGGATCTTGACTCCGCCGTCCCGCTTGGCCATGCCCAGGATATAATCGTGTTTCAACTGGGTCCCGAATTTGGGGGTTTCTTCAATTTCTTCTTCCCGGATGTTCAGGACTTCGGACACTGCATCCACCACTATGCCCAGAAGGATGGTGGCGGCATCGGAATCGATTTCCACCACAATGATACAGGTCCTTTCCGTATAGGGAATGGCCTCCATCTCAAATTTAGTCCTCAGGTCCAGGACCGGGATGACCTTGCCCCGAAGGTTCACCACCCCTTTTACAAAAGCAGGGGTTCTTGGAACCGATGTGATGGGCATCATGCCGATGATTTCCTTGACCTTGAGGATACCGATCCCGTATTCTTCCTTTTCCAGGGAAAAGGTCAGATACTTGCCGGTCTTGATGGTCGTGGCCTTGATGGCCTGATCCATGGTTGTCCTTTCGTTTGCCATTTTGTTTCCTCCTTAAAGAATTATGGGTGGGGTTTTTTCTCACCCTCTGTCTGTTTGTGTATCTTTTTCACCATTTTTTTCAGAACCGGAAAAACAGCCTTCAGATCGTTCCGGATATAATCGATATACCGGGGGTAAAGGGATAGGGCCCGGGTCATGGTATCTTTTTTTGAATCCGGCAGAATCAATATCACGGGTCGGTTTTCAAGCAGGCCCCGGAATGGAAGGATTTGGTCCAGATCATCGGAGGAGCCGGCCAGAATCAGGATGATCCGCTGATCAAATCCCGGCTCCACAACAGCCTTGGAAAATTCGTTTGCATTTGAATGGATGCTGATTTCGGAAGGAAGGAACAGTCGCTCTGCAAAGCTGAGGATCTCCTCATGCTTTTTTCCCATTTGCGTGGAAAAGAATATAAACCGGACCGGATATTTTTCTTTCATCATATTTCAACTTTTAAATTGTAATACTGAAATGCTGCTCAGACAGAGCAATACAATTCGCGTGCCAAAGGCGAAAAGAGAGGGGAACTACAATATTTAATTTATAATTTCAATGACTTATTTTTGTTCAGGATCATCGCCGAAAAAATTCAAAAATTTTATCTCGAAAATGATACGGCATTTGTATCGTTTTCAAGACAAATCTCACATTCGATACATCGGGCCGGGGTTCAAGAGGGGTCAAGGGTTTTTAATTTCCGGTAGAGAACCGCCCTGGATATACCGGACATGCGGCACATGGCTTCAATATCCCCGCCTGCCCGTGAATAAAGGGCTTTGATATATTCTTGTTCCTTTCTGGCCATGGCCTCCCGAAAGAAAGGGAGGGGTTCATGGGAATTGGACAGTTGATTTACGATTTCTTTTCCCGGCGCTTTTTTCGCAAAGGCGGCCCGGGTAACCCTGGACCGGATCTTTGAAGGCAGATGATAGGCGAAGAGAATTCGCTCCGACGGGGTGGAGGCGATGCAGGTTTCCATGGTATTGACCAATTCCCGGACATTTCCGGGCCAGTCATATTTTCCCAGGATTTCCAGAAAATCATCGGACAATTCTTTTATTTCAATTTTCTGCTGCCGGCAGAAGATGTCCGTATAATGGAATGCGATTTCCGGGATATCCGATCTCCTGTGCCGCAGGGCCGGCAGTTCCAGGGAAAAGGATTTCAGCCGGTACAAAAGATCGTTCCTGAATTTTTTTTCCACAGCCATCTGTTCAATATTTTTATTGGTGGCGGAAATGACCCGAAAATCGCTGTGAATTTCCTCTTCACTGCCCACGGGCCTGAATTTTTTTTCCTGGAGCACCCTTAAAAAGGAGCCCTGGATGGATTCGGGCAATTCCCCCACCTCATCCAGAAACAAGGTCCCGCCATGGGCCAGGAGGGCCAGCCCGTTTCTCTTCCGGTCGGCCCCGGTGAAGGCGCCTTTTTCATGGCCGAAAAGGACGCTTTCTATAAAATTTTCCGATAATATGCTGCAATCCACCACAATGAAACTGCCCTTGGACCGGGCGCTGTTTTCATGGATGGCCTTGGCAAATAGCTCTTTTCCCGTTCCCGTTTCCCCGGTCAAAAGCACATGGGCATCGGTCCTGGCGATCCTGGAGACTTTTTTCAGGCAGTCCTGCAAGATTTTGCCGGACCCGATGATGGTATGGGCGTGAAGAGACATGAGGGGCTCGGATCGCTGTTTCTGCTCCCGGTATTCCAGTGCCCTCAGGATCTGAAGCTTGATGGCCTTAGTTGAGGCGGGTTTCTGAATATAATCCCAGGCCCCGCTCTCAATAGCCAGCTCAGCCCCGTCCGGGTCGGAAAAGGCCGTCAGGATAATCACCTGGGGTGCATCCGGGATTCCGGAAATATCTTCTATGACATCAAGGCCACAGCCGTCGGGAAGATTCACATCCAAAAGAACCAGATCCACATCCAGGGCATTAATTTTTTCCATTCCCCGGGTCAGGGTCAGGGCATGGTCTGATTCAAGCCCGAGGCTTTCAATGATCCGGGTAAGGGTGAGGACAACCCCTTCATCATCATCAACGATCAGTATTTTGGCTTTTGAAAAATCCATGGTTCCGGAAATTTTTTACAGGGTTTCATTCCATCTTACGGGAAACGAATTACATATAATTCAATCATATCCCAGGGGTCAAGGCAAATTTTTTTTCTTGTTCTTTCCGGATATGGCGTGGCCTTTGTTACCTTGGCAACAG
>JAABTB010000346.1 GCA_011390085.1 Desulfobacula sp. | reverse complement strand
GAACTGCCGGATGGATGCATTTTTATACAGGAGGACCTTTTCTTTTTTAAGGCGCTCCCTCAGATAATAGCGGTCATTGCTGGACATTTCCTCGGCAAAGCTTTTTTTCCGGTTCAGCACCACCACTTTTTTTCCCTGGTCTGCCAGGAAATCCGCCGTGATGAGTCCTGTCATACCGCCGCCCAGGACAATAATGTTTTCCCCGATATGTTCCTTTCCGGCCAGGACATCCACAGAGGTGACCAGGTTCATTTTTGTCTGGAAAAGCCCTTTGATCACCGGCATATCCGGCATGGACCCGGTGGCCAGGATCACATGGTCCGGTTGCACCTCATGGATCAGGTCAAGGGAAAGCGCTGTGTTGTAAAGGGTTTCGACACCCAGGGCTTCCAGTTCTTTACTGAGAAAATTCAGGATTTCATTAAGTTCTCCCCGTCCCGGGGCCTTGGCGGCCAGGGACAGGAGCCCGCCGGGGGCCTCTTTTTTTTCACAGACCACCACCGTGTGGCCCTTGAGCGCAAATTGCCTTGCGGCAGCCAGCCCGGCCGGGCCTGCGCCTGCGATCAGAATCCTCTGAATCCGGGAGGGCGGTTTTTCATCTTTAAGCTTATATTCTCTTCCCACATCCGGGTTCACCACGCAGGACCCCGGCTCCTTGGCCAGCACGGCATGGATGCAACCGAGGCAGCAGCCGATGCAGGGACGGATTCTGTCAAATTCGCCTTTTTGGGCTTTTTCGGGATAATGGGGGTCTGCCAGAAAGGACCGGCCAAAGGCCACCATATCGGCCTTGCCTTCCCGGATAATGGCTTCGGCATGTTCCGGATATTTGATCCGGCCCACGGTAATCACGGGAATCTGCACATGCTTTTTGACTTCTTCGGCCAGGTGAACAAAACACCCGTGGGGAGTATACATGGACGGGATGGTCAGTTCCGTGGACCCGTAAACTCCGCCGGACACATGCAGATAGGCGGCTCCCGCCTTTTCCAGCAGGGGAGCAAGCCTTACCGTGTCTTTGAGTTCCCAGCCGTTTTCAATATAATCCTTGCCATTGATGCGGATGCCGACGGGAAAATCCCTGCCGGTTTTTGCCTGGATATCGTCAATAATTTCAAACAAAAACCGGGACCGGTTTTCAAAGGACCCGCCGTATTCATCGGTCCGGACATTGGAATTGGGCGCTAAAAACTGGTTGATGAGGTAGCCGTGGGCCCCGTGCAATTCCACACAATCAAACCCGGCTTCCCGGCATCGCCGGGCCGAGTCTCCGAAACAGGAGACCAGATCTTTTATCTCCGGGATTTCAAGGGCCCGGACTTCCCCCTTCACCACGGCCGGGGCCGGGATGGCGGAAGGGGCCACTTTTTGGGGCAGATAGGACTGGCGCCCGCCGTGCATGAGCTGGACCCCGAACAGGATGTCATATTTTTTAACCCGTTGAACCATGTCTCTCAAGGCCGGGATGCAGTCATCCGTATACATCTGGGGAAGATCCGGCAATTCCTGGCCGCCGGGGTGGACGCTGCCGCCGCCCACCAGCATCATCCCCACCCCGCCCTTTGCCCGTTCCACGAAATATTCCACAAGCTGATCCGTAACGCAGCAGTTTTCGTCCACACCGAAATTAATGCTCATGGCCGACATGAGAAGCCGGTTTTTCGAGGTCAGATTTCCGATCCGTATGGGGCTGAATAGGTTTGAAAGCATGGGTTTCCTTCCTTTTGAAGGTTCAATTGACTCATGAAGAGATCCAGGGCGCCAGTATAAGCGAATTATTCATTCCGTCACAAGTTTTTTTATAAAAATATGAAATTTTTACCGTTTATTTCCCTGAAAGGTTCTCCAGAGCCTCTTTTATGAATTCTTCAAACTCCGAAACGGCTTTTTTGTCCCGGATAAGGGAACGGCCCGTAACCGCCTTGAAATATTTCGCGCAGACCATTCTCTGAGCGGATGTGAACCCTGTGGAATATCCCTTTTTGGGGCTGGCCTTGTTCTCTTTGATCTCTGTCATATCCCTTCTGCCATGGGGCCGGTGAATGATATAGGAATAATAGATCAGGGCCCGGTCGATCAGGATATACAGAAACTGGAGATTTTTAAGGGGTCCCAGCGAAAGCCGGTCGCCGCCCAGGCGGATGCCGCGGGACCGGTTTCCCGTCATCTTTTTTCCGCTGAACAGGGCTGAACCGGCCCCCAAGATCCCGCCAATGGCGGTAAAAATCCCAAAGGTATGACCGGCGGCGGCCGTATCAATGACGGCCCCCATGGTTCCGCCCAGAATGGCCCCTGCTGCGGCAAGCTGTTCCGTTGTCAGGCCCAGAAGCTCCCAGGTCTGTTTTGAAAACAGATCATGGTTGAGAATGGAATAGTCCGGCAGGTGGTATTCAAACAAATGATGCTTGAACAGGGACCGGATCTTTTTAAACATACCTTCCTCAAATTTCTTGATGTGGGCCTGGTATTTTTCATTGAGCCGTTCTTTGAGCGTCTCTATATCACCCGCCTCTGTCACAGGTTCGGAAAGGGAAAAAGACAGGCTCTGCTCCAGGGCCCGGCAAATGGCGGCACAGGCCAGATCATTTCTTTTCCGCTGATCCGCATGAAAGGCCGCAATGACATCGGACAAGCGCTGTTCCCATTCCTGGTCAATGGCTTTCAGGCTTTCCAGCATTTTAATGCGCTCCATGAAATCCGCCGTATTGGAATTAAAGATGCGGATGGCATTAAAATGCTTGCGGAATTCGTTTCTCCAGTCCAGGGTATAATCTTTTTCATGGGTCTTGGAATTGATGACGGCCATCCTGGGGCGGCCGGTGAGCCTCAAGATCTCCATTTCCGCCAGATCATCATCCCGGACCGGGCGGGACCCGTCCACCACATAAATAATGCCGGCACCCCGGGCCACGGGTTTTAGAAGTTCACAGTCATCGGCATAAAAGGGGTCATTTTCAAAGGTTTGGATAAAGGATTCGACAATGTGTTCAGGATTTC
>JAABTB010000345.1 GCA_011390085.1 Desulfobacula sp. | reverse complement strand
ATGCAGCCTGGAACACGCTTATCCTGGCCCTGGTGTCCACCCTGGTATCCACCTTCCTCGGGACCATCCTGGCCATTGGTATGGACCGTTTCCCCTGGCCCCGGAAAATGAATGCCGCCTTTGACCTGACCATGCACCTGCCGGTCATCATCCCGGATATTATTTTTGCCGCCGCCATGGTGGTGGCCTTTGGTTTTTTAAGAACCCTGTCCTCAATCTTTGATCCCGGCCTTTTGAACATGATCATCGCCCATATCACCTTTCAGACGGCCTTTGT
>JAABTB010000344.1 GCA_011390085.1 Desulfobacula sp. | reverse complement strand
GGCCAGGGATCTGTACGCCGATACCACTTATATGTTGATGAAGGTCACCCTGCCCCTGCTCACGCCCGGGATTGTGGCCGGGGCCATGCTGGCCTTCACCCTGTCCCTGGATGATTTTGTCATCAGCTTTTTCACGGCAGGCCCCGATTCCATAACCCTTCCGCTGTATATCTATGCAGCGGTGAGAAGGGTGGTCACCCCCCAGATCCATGCCCTCTCCACCCTTGTTCTCATGGTGACCATCATCCTTGTCATCTGCATGGAAAGAATAACCCGAAGAGTCAACAAAAAATAATGAGGCCCTCAGCTAGAATTAACTTAAAATTTAGGAGGAAAAGATGAAAAAAATTTTATTACTGGTTCCGGCATTTCTCTTTGTCCTGATCTTGTTTACAGGATCAGCCTTTTGCAACAACGACGAATTAAAGATCTTCACCTGGTCCGAATACATGGACGAGGAAAATATGCCTAAGGACTTTGAAAAAGCCACGGGCATCAAAGTAAAACTCGATATGTACGAATCCAATGAGGAAATGATGGCCAAACTCCAGGCCGGCGGTCTGGGCCAATATGATATCATCATCCCTACAGATTTCATCATCACCAGCCTCATCAATCTGAAACTCATTGTCCCCCTGGATCATTCCAAGATTCCCAACCTGAAGAACCTCGGGAAAAAATTTGCCACCGCCTCCTTTGATCCGGGCAATAAATATTCCGTGGGCTGGCAGTGGGGCACCGTGGGTCTCATGTATAATAAGGCAAAATTAAAAGACAGTGATGTGGCGTCCTGGGACATCATTTTTGACCCGAAAAAGAAACCCGGTTCATTCTATCTCATTGATTCGGTCAGGGAAATGATGGGAATCGCCCTGGTCTACCTGGGTTATGATTTCAACTCCACCAATCCCAAGGAATTGAAGGCTGCCTCCGACCTTCTCATTGAAACCAAAAAACGCAAGGAATGCCTTGGATTCAAAGGCGGGGTCGGCGGCAAGAACGATGTCATCTCCGGTGTGGCGGATGCTGCCGTTGTCTATAACGGCGATTCCATCCAGACGGTTTCCAAGGAACCGGATAAATATGGATTCATTGTTCCCAAGGAAGGCGGCGAGATCTGGATCGATTCCATGTGCATCCCGGCCAAGGCGCCCAATATGGATGCGGCCCACAAATGGATCAACTGGGTCCTGGAGCCTGAGGTCGGGGCAGCCCTTTCCAATTATAACCAGTATGCCACCCCCAATGACGCGGCCATCCCCTTCCTGAACAAGGAAGACCTTCAGAATCCCGGCATCTGGCCCACTCCTGAAATCATGAAGACCCTCCATTTTGTAAAAGACCTGGGCAAGGACAACAAGATTGTCGACCAGGCCTGGACCAGGGTTAAATCCCATTAAGATATGAAACATCACAGGCCGCCGGAAACCCGGCGGCCTGCCTGAACACTCACCCATGAAAATGATCCGGATGTTTAACACCGCCCCCCGTGAACACGGGTTTTATATGCCCGGCGAATTCGAACCCCATTCCCGGTGCTGGATGCTTTGGCCCCAGCGGCCGGACAACTGGCGGAATCAGGCCGGGCCTGCAAAAGAGGCCTTTAGCGCCGTTGCCCGGGCCATTGCCCGATTCGAACCCGTGGTGATGGGGGTTTCCAGGCAGGAATTTGAAACTGCGGAAAAATTTCTGTCCCTGGTTTCAAATATCACCCTTGTGGAAATGGAAGCCGATGATGCCTGGATGCGGGATGTGGGACCCACCTTTATCAAAAACCGGCAGGGAGAGGTCCGGGCCGTTGACTGGGGCTTTAATGCCTGGGGCGGCCTCAACGGCGGCTTATATTTTCCCTGGGACCGGGACGAACGAATCGCCCGGACCGTGATGGAACTCAGCCGGATCGACGGTTATAAGGCCCCCCTCATCCTTGAAGGCGGCTCCATCCATGTCGACGGAGAGGGCACCCTCCTGACCACGGAACAATGCCTGCTCCATCCCAACCGGAATCCTTCCCTGTCCAGGGACGAGATAGAATCCCTCCTGAAGGATTATCTGGGCGTTGACACCGTTATCTGGCTGGGGCAAGGGGTATATGGGGATGAAACCGACGGCCATGTGGACAATCTCTGCTGTTTTACCCGACCGGGAGAGGTCCTGCTTCACTGGACCGATGACCCTGCCGACCCTCAATACGAAATTTCGCTGGATGCCCTGAAACGGCTTTCACGGGCAAGGGATGCAAAAGGAAGGCCGCTCACCGTCCATAAGCTTCACCAACCCGGCCCCTTATTCATGTCCGAAGAAGAAAGCAACAGCCTGGAAAACCACAATCCCGGCATGATACGGGAAAAAGGAGCGCGTCTTGCCGCCTCCTATGTCAATTTTTATATGGCCAATGGGGGGATTGTCATGCCCGTATTCGATGATCCCCGGGATGAAACCGCCCTGGCCCTGGTTCAGTCAATTTTTCCGGACAGAAACATCTTTCCTGTTAAAGCAAGGGAAATCCTTCTGGGCGGCGGCAATATCCACTGCATCACCCAGCAGCAGCCCTGAAAGCCCTCCTTACAGGCAAAACTCAGGCATCTGATCAGGCGTCTTGTATTAATTTTTCTGCAAATCTCGGCAGGACAAAAGAGGCCTGGTGGATTTTCAAATCATAATATTTCAAGCCGGCCTGGATTTGTTTTGTAATGGCCCTGGCCGGTGTTGACGGATCAGCTC
>JAABTB010000343.1 GCA_011390085.1 Desulfobacula sp. | reverse complement strand
AAAGGGCAGTACGTTCATCCGTGCCAGAAGCGCGGGTTTGAAATATTCAGACAGCATGGGCCGTATGGCTGCCGTCACCGCCTCAAAAGATATTTCATCTTCTCCTGCCGTCATTTCCTTGATAATGTCGGTGGCAAGGTTGGAAGTTAAAATAATGACCGTGTTTTTAAAATTGATTTCTTTGCCTTCCCCATCCGTTAGAATACCTTTGTCAAATATCTGGTAAAACAGATTGGAAATGTCCGGGTGGGATTTTTCCACTTCATCCAGGAGAACCACTGAATAGGGCTTTTGCCGGACCGCTTCGGTCAGCATACCACCTTCCCCATATCCTACATACCCGGGAGGTGAGCCGATAAGGCGGCTGACGGTATGGCTTTCCTGGAACTCGCTCATGTTGATGATGATCGAGTTTTTCTCACTGCCGAAGAGAAGATCGGCAATGGCAAGGCCTGTTTCGGTTTTCCCCACACCGCTGGGCCCGGCCAGGAGGAAGACCCCCATGGGCTGATTCGGGTTTTTGATACCGGATTTGGACGCCCGGATGACTTCTGCAATGGCCATTATGGCATGATCCTGTCCTTTGACCCGTTCCGCCAACCGTTTTTCAAGATTGATAATATTTTCAGCCTCATCTTTGACCATCTTGCCCAGGGGAATGCCGGTCCAGTCGGACACCACCTGGGCAATCACATCTGCATTGACTTCCAACTGCATTAAGGCTTTTTCTTTCTGGAGTTCGGCCAGCTCGGCATCTGCACTGTTAAGTCGGGTTTTCAGGTTTTTTATAGCGTCTGAATCCCCTTTATCGGTTTCCTGGAGTTGCTTTCTAAGATCCAGGACAAGGGCCGCCGCTTCTTTTTCCTTTTCCCAGCATTGCTTGATTTCATCCGCCTGGGAGGCAAACGCCGCGATGGAATCGATAATGGCCTGATATTCATCCCTGTCAATGGCCATATTGTTGTCCTGGTCCCGTTCCATGGCGGTTTTTGTCCTTTCAAGGGCCTGGATGGCTCGTTCCTTGTCTTCAAGGCTCGGGGGCTTGGTGGACAGATTGATTTTCACCCTGGCACAGCCCGTATCCAGGAGATCAATGGCTTTGTCCGGCAGGAAGCGGCCGGTAATATAGCGATCGGAAAATTCAGCCGCTGCTTTTACGGCACCTTCCGTGATAATGACCTTATGCGCTTTTTCATAACTTGGTTTCAACCCCCTCAGGATCAATTCCGTATCCGCTACACTGGGTTCATCCAGTTTGATGGGCTGAAATCGTCTGGCCAGGGCAGGGTCTTTTTCAAAATATTTTTTATATTCCCCCCAGGTTGTGGCAGCCACGGTCCGAAGTTCGCCCCTGGCCAGGGCGGGTTTTAACAGGTTGGCGGCATCACCGCCGCCTGCGCTGCCGCCGGCGCCGATCAGGGTATGGGCTTCGTCAATAAACAGGATGACAGGGGTTTCATAGGATTTTATTTCATTGATGACACCCTTCAGCCGGTTTTCAAATTCTCCCTTCATGCCTGCGCCTGCTTCCAGCAATCCCATATCAAGCTCCAGGAGGGTGACGTTTTTTAAAATATCGGGAACATCATTCTGGACAATTCTCAAGGCAAGGCCTTCAACAACCGCTGTTTTTCCGACACCGGGTTCACCCACACAGATGGGATTGTTTTTTCTTCTCCGGGAAAGAACATCAATCATCTGGCGGATCTCTTCATCCCGTCCAAACACAGGGTCAATCCCGCCCTGTTCTGCTTTTTCAGTAAAATTATTACAAAAGCGAGTGATAAAACTTTCGCCACCCCTGGAAGAGGAGGCTGCAGCTCCGGCCGTCGCTTTCTCTTTGGTCGCCATGGTTTCGGCAGAGCCTTTGGTAATGCCGAAGAATTGTTCCACCAGGGTGTCTTTGTTGATCTTCTTTAAAATATCGGCATAATTTCCCGTGATATAGGAAAGCGGCCTTGACAACAGAGCCAGCAGAATGGCCCCTGACCTGATTTTGGTTTCAGAAAGCTCAATGGATGAAACCATCCATCCGTCCTGGAAAAGGTCTAAAAGCCGAGGGGAGAAAACAGGCTTGCCCGAATTTCCTGTTTTAAATTCTTCAATGGCAGCGCTTATTTTTTTCTGCAAAAGCCCGGGTTCAATTTCAAACTGCTTGCAGATCATGGACAGGTCCGACCTTGAATCCTCCAGGAGCTTCAGCAGGAAATGCTCCACAGACACCTCGTAATGGGTCCTGGAAACGCATAAACCCGCACCTGCCTGCAAGGTGTTTGTGCAAAAATCATTCAAATGGAGAAGTAAAGATTTTGTATCAACAGTAACCATTGTCACCCTCCTGTTTATAGAGAACCGTTATCTGATAATTGATTATTTTTATATGGCTGAAAATTTTGTTTCCACTCTGCCGGGTATAGAATCTCCTGTTATGAGCCATGTATTCCACCCTAAATTCGACCATCTATCATTCCCCGGTTGTGTTGTTTCAATCTTGTTATCGTCAAGGCCTATGGCAAGTTCCCACGTAAGGGGTTGATTTACGTAGAACTCCACAATCTGTTTTAATTCCAGGAAAAATTTTTTATCCGGCAGAAAAGAATGGAGAACATCGGCATCTGCATTGGAAATACAGATCTGAAACTTGCCGGAAATATCGTCGATCTGTCTGCCGATGACGGCATCCTCCCCTAATACGCAGGAGGAGATGCCCAGAAGTGCATGCTGATCCGCCGGGATGGTAACTCTTCTTGGAACACACTGGTTGATTTCAACCCGGCCTTTCAGGTTGAATCCGTCTGAAATGATGGCTTCCAGTCCTTCAGCAGACCTTGGAAACTGTAGGGTCAGGCCGGTGTACCTGAAATATCTTTCAATATTATAAATCCGGTCCCTGGACTGTTTGTCTGCAAGCCCCAGGAAGCTGTAAAGTATGCTGATGATGGCTTCATCTTTTTCTTCACAGATTTTATAAAAAAGCCGGTATTTACTCCATATTTTAAAAAACAGCGGGTAAATGGAATAATTGATGATATC